>NZ_BADX01000100.1:0-58336 GCF_000241365.1 Pseudoalteromonas sp. BSi20480
ATAGTACTTTGGGACTAAATATTATTTTAGTTCCATCTCTTGGATGATTTCGTGCGCTATTTCTGGCGTTGTACTTACAGGCTTTTCGTGTAAATTTGCTTTTATTTGCCCTTTTCGATGTTTTAGTGCTGCATCGAGTTTTTTAGCTGCGCTTGCAATAGCTGGGTACATTACTTCGTTTTCCCCTTTTACTGATATTCGCGCACCTTCGTAATTAGTGCTAATTTCGGCTTGGATTTTATGATGCTCTTTAGACAAGATCATATCGAGAGAAATAAGTGATGGAAAGTGGCTCTCAATTTTAGAAAATTTTTCGTTGATGTGCTCTCTAATAGAGTCAGTAACTTCAACATGGTGACCAGAAAGATTAATTTTCATAGGGTATCCTTTTATTTGTTACCTCATAAATAGTATTGGGGGCTATTTAGATTAACACAAGGAAAAAAGAGAGATATTTGAGGTTTATTTGCGGTTTTTGGTGATTTAAATCATGTGTTGCGCAAAGTTTATGCAAAGCCCATAAACCATGGGCTTTCAGACGTCTAGCTGTGCTAGCTATTAATCTGTGTACGAGCAACAGTAGTCGGCAAAATCACTTACTTTTACTTTAAAGCTTACGTTAGCGTCTACATTAAACGACTCGCCCGCATTAAATGTTTTCCACTCGCTTGCCCCTGGTAATAAAATATCCCACTGGCCACCTAAAAGCTCCATGAGTTCTTTTTTACTGGTATCGAATACAAACTCACCCGGCTGCATAAAGCCTAATGTTTTGGTAGTTCCATCGCTAAATACAACCGTACGGCTTGACACTTTACCGTCAAAATACACGTTGGCCTTTTTAACTACGCTTACATTTTCAAACTGAGACATTTTAGCTCCTGCTATTAATTTAAAGATCTTTATTTATAAATTTTATCGCACTACCTTGCCTGATAGCTTACTTTCTTGCAAGAAAAGCAGTAACGCTTAATACCAATTCGCAATAATACTTAATCATTTTTAGGGGCTAAAAGTGTCGCTATCTGCGTTAAAAACCCTCATTTAGAACAACTAAATAACGAATTTTTTGCCTAGCTATCAACACGTTTATCTATCCTCAAAATAGATCACTTAATTAAGCGGATTGGTATAAGATGAAGTTGTTTCATATATGGGCATAAAAAAACCCGCACATTGGCGGGTTTTTAAGTTACTTAACTTATTTAATCAAAAACGATTAAAAAAGTGCGTTTGCTTTACTTACAATGTTTTCAACCGTAAAGCCAAAGTGCTCAAACAACTCGTTAGCTGGTGCAGACTCACCAAAGGTGGTCATACCGACTACGGCGCCATTTAGGCCTACATACTTGTACCAGTAATCAGCAATACCTGCCTCTACCGCTACGCGACGAGAAACGCTTGCTGGTAATACGCTTTCTTTGTACTCAGGCGATTGATCTTCAAATGCATCAGTACATGGCATAGATACAACACGTACCTTTTTACCTTGGCTGCGTAATTCAGTAGCTGAATCTTGTGCTAATTGCACCTCAGAACCGGTTGCAATAATAATTAGCTCTGGGTTGCCGTCACAGCTAAGGATGTAACCACCCTTTTTGACGTCGCTTAACTGTTGTGCGTCACGCGGCTGTTGCTCAAGACCTTGGCGTGTGAATATTAACGATGTAGGACCGTCTTTACGTTCAATAGCTTGTTGCCATGCAATTGCTGACTCAACTTGGTCACACGGGCGCCAGTTATAAAGGTTAGGCGTTAAACGCATGCTGGCAATTTGCTCTACTGGTTGGTGAGTTGGACCATCTTCACCTAAACCAATCGAATCGTGCGTGTATACAAAAATGCTTGGTTGCTTCATTAATGCAGCCATACGAACCGCGTTGCGTGCATATTCCATAAACATTAAGAACGTTGCACCGTAAGGAATAAAGCCTTTATGAAGTGCAATACCGTTCATAATTGCCGACATACCAAACTCACGCACACCGTAGTAAACGTAGTTACCACTTGCATCGTCAGCTGTTAGGCCTTTAGAGCCTTCCCAAATTGTTAAGTTTGAACCCGCTAAATCGGCAGAGCCACCCATAAATTCTGGTAATAATGGACCAAATGCATTTAATGCATTTTGTGACGCTTTACGAGATGCTGGATTTGCCGGGTTTGCTTGTAACTGCTCAATATACGCTTGTGACTTTTCAGCCCAATCGGCAGGTAGATCTGAATTTGTACGGCGTTTGTACTCAGCTGCAAGCTCTGGGAATGCTTTTGCATAGGCTGCAAACTTTTCGTCCCAGCTTGATTCAAGCTCTTGGCCTTTAGCTTTTCCATCCCACTGTGCGTAAATGTCTTCAGGGATTTCAAAGGCATCGCCCGTCCAACCTAAAAACTCACGCGATGCTTTAATTTCGTCATCGCCAAGTGGTGCACCGTGACAGTCGTGGCTACCCGATTTATTAGGTGAACCGTAACCAATAATTGTTTTACAACAAATTAGTGTTGGTTTATCAGTCACGCTTTTTGCTTCGCTAATTGCAGCACTTACTGCATCGCTGTCGTGGCCATCAACGTCACTAATTACGTGCCAGCCGTACGCTTTAAAACGTGCAGGTGTGTCATCGCTAAACCAACCTTCAACTTCACCATCAATAGAAATGCCGTTGTCATCCCAAAAAGCAACCAGCTTGCCTAGGCCTAATGTGCCGGCAAGCGAACAGGCTTCATGCGAAATGCCTTCCATTAAACAACCGTCGCCCATGAATGCATAGGTATGGTGATCAACAATGTCGTGACCTTCACGGTTAAATTGTGCCGCAAGCGCTTTTTCAGCAATTGCCATGCCTACCGCATTTGTGATCCCTTGGCCTAGTGGGCCCGTAGTGGTCTCGATACCTGGCGCATAACCGTATTCTGGGTGGCCTGGTGTTTTAGAGTGCATTTGACGGAAGTTTTTAATTTCGTCCAACGGTAAATCATAACCACTTAAGTGCAATAAAGAATAGATAAGCATTGAACCGTGGCCGTTTGACAGTATAAATCGATCTCGGTCTGCCCACTCTGGATTTGATGGATTATGTTTTAGATAATCGCGCCATAATACTTCTGCGATATCAGCCATGCCCATAGGGGCTCCAGGGTGACCAGATTTGGCCTTTTGTACTGCGTCCATTGACAAGACGCGAATAGCATTTGCAAGTTCTTTGCGAGATGGCATGAATTCTCCTACCTTATATATGTATTTGCGCGGGTATTTATGTGTTCGTTTATGTACTCAAGTTACAAGAGCACTTTTATTGCGACCATTCTTACTTATTGTGGGGGCTGTGTGCAATTAAAAACCCTATAAAAATGAGGTATTATGAATATTTTTTAAGACCATAATGTCATAACTAATTTAATTTAGACGTCTAGGCGTAAAAACACTATGCAAGGTGTTTCGTTTTAGATAAAATACGCCCCTTAATTTTTTAGCGCTAATACCGACGTTTGTGAAGCGCAATATTTGTGAGCATAATTACAATGGCAAAACATTTATTTACTTCTGAATCTGTTTCTGAAGGTCATCCGGATAAAATCGCCGACCAAATCTCTGATGCGGTTCTTGATGCTATCCTAGAGCAAGACTCTCATGCCCGCGTTGCGTGCGAAACATACGTGAAAACAGGTATGGTTATGGTTGGTGGTGAAATCACTACTAGCGCATGGGTTGATATAGAAGAGATTACGCGTAAAACAGTACGTGAAATTGGCTACACTCACTCAGATATGGGTTTTGATGCTGACTCGTGTGCAATTTTGAACACCATTGGTAAACAGTCTCCAGACATTAACCAAGGTGTTGACCGTACTAGCCCAGAAGAGCAAGGCGCTGGCGACCAAGGTTTAATGTTTGGTTACGCATGTAACGAAACTGAAGTGTTAATGCCTGCACCTATCACGTATTCTCACCGTTTAGTTCAACGTCAAGCACAAGTACGTAAAAGCGGCGAGCTTAACTGGTTACGTCCAGATGCAAAATCTCAAGTTACTTTTGCATACGAAAACGGTAAGCCAGTAGGTATTGATGCGGTTGTTCTGTCAACTCAGCACAGCGAAGACATCTCTCAAAACGATTTAGTAGAAGCTGTGATGGAAACCATCATCAAGCCAGTACTTCCTGCTGAACTAATCACAAGCGCAACTAAGTTTTTTATTAACCCAACAGGCCGATTTGTAATTGGTGGTCCAATGGGTGATTGTGGTTTAACAGGTCGTAAAATCATTGTTGATACATACGGCGGTATGGCACGTCACGGTGGTGGTGCTTTCTCTGGTAAAGATCCATCAAAAGTTGACCGCTCAGCTGCATACGCTGCACGTTACGTGGCTAAAAACGTAGTGGCTGCTGGCCTTGCTGATAAGTGTGAATTACAAGTATCTTACGCAATAGGTGTTGCAGAGCCAACTTCTATTAGTGTTGAAACGTTTGGTACTGGTAAATTAGAAGAAGCACGTTTAATCGAATTAATTCGTGAACATTTTGACCTACGCCCTTACGGCTTAATTCAAATGCTTGATTTAGAGCGCCCTATCTACCTTCCTACTGCAGCTTACGGCCACTTTGGCCGTGACGAATTCCCATGGGAACGCACAGATAAAGCTGACGCACTTCGAGCAGCAGCGGGTCTTTAAGACTAAAGCAAAAAAACGGCCCTTTTAAGGGCCTTTTTTATAGCTAGCAATTATGTAACGCAACGCTAATTCATAGTTTAAAAAATAACTATTAATTGGTCCTCGAACTTTTTTATACTTTAGGTATATACTCATTTAATTATAAAGCTTTAGGGATATTTAAATGACCGATAACTTTCGCGTTATGTTTGCTGGACTCGCTGATAACGTTGACTCAAAAACAGCGTGTACAACACTGGCGGCAAAACTAAAGATCTCAGAAGAAAAAGTAGCCTTATTTTTTAAAGGTAAGCCTTTATTTGCGCCTAGCGATAAAAACAAAGCATTAAAACAAGCTAAGCTACTTGTTGGAATGGGTATTAAAAGTAAGCTTCAAGCTGTATCGACAAATACTGAAAAAACCACTCAAACGGTAAGTGATAGCCAGCGAGATGAGCGTATTTTTGACGCATTAGACTACATAACCAGCAGTTTAATCAGGCTAGAAGAAAAACTCGAAGACCTTGAGCAGCGCTTACCTGAAAACCAAACAAAAAACCCTGAAGTAGATGAAGACGAATGGCAAAACGAAGAGCTATTACTTGAAGAAGACCTAATAACTCAGCCTAAAAAACGCAGTAATGCATTGCTTTATTCGTTAATAGCTACGGTTGTTACGTTGCTTATTATACTTGCGGTGTACTTGGCGTTTCCTGCTTTATTTGCTTTTTAATTAGTTGGTAAGTTTGAAAAATGAGCGATTCACGCGCCCAAATAAGAAAATCTATTCGCGAATTACGTAATAATTTGTCTAATGAACAGCAAAATTTAGCATCTCAATCTTTAAGTATGAATTTTATTCAATACTTAAAAACAAAAAAAACAGCTAAAAACCAACATATCGCCATTTATTTAAGTAACGACGGAGAGCTTGATACCTCCTTGTTAATTAAAGAATTATGGAACTTAAATCACGTTATTTACCTACCAATAATACACCCATTTAATGGCGCCACTTTGCTGTTTCAGCGCTATGAGAAAAACTCACCCATGAAGGCAAATCGCTATGGTATCTTTGAACCTAAGCTAAATTGCAGTCAAATATGCCCTTTACCCGAGCTGGACTACTTACTTATGCCATTAGTTGCATTCGATAATCAAGGTAATCGCTTAGGAATGGGAGGTGGGTTTTACGATAGAACACTGGCTCGTTTACACGATGAAAACTGGCAAAAACCACGACTTATAGGCCTTGCACATGAGTGCCAAAAAGTTGATGTATTGCCAATAGAGTCTTGGGACGTACCGCTTAAAACCATAATAACACCCAACAAAAATTACTGCTGGTGATGTGATTATTCGCATACTTGCAGCACACGTTTGACATACATGAGCACAAAATAATGACACAAGACGAATTAAAAAAAGCAGCAGCATGGGCTGCACTCGAGTTTGTAAAAGAAAACACGATAGTAGGTGTAGGCACAGGCTCAACCGTTAATCACTTTATTGATGCCCTTGGCACAGTTAAAGACACTTTAGTAGGTGCAGTATCAAGCTCTGAAGCTTCTACAGCGCGTTTAAAAGAGCTCGGTATTGAAGTATTTGAGCTAAACGATATCGATGTACTCGATGTTTATATCGACGGCGCGGATGAAATTAACGCTCAAAACGAAATGATTAAAGGCGGTGGTGCTGCACTTACCCGTGAAAAAATTGTGGCTGCAGTTGCTAAGCAGTTTGTGTGTATTGTTGATGACACCAAACTAGTGGACACATTGGGGGAATTTCCGCTTCCAGTTGAAGTTATTCCAATGGCGCGCAGCTACGTAGCACGTGAGTTATTAAAGTTAGGCGGCGACCCAGTCTACCGCCAAGGTGTGGTTACCGATAACGGTAACGTTATTTTAGACGTATATAATTTAAATATTACCAATGCTAAGCAACTTGAGACAGATATAAATCAAATTGTTGGCGTAGTTACCAATGGCCTATTTGCGATGCGTGGTGCTGATAAAGTAATTATCGGCACTAAAAATGGGCCTCAAATTAAATAGGATGAGGTTATGAGTAAGGTATCGTTAGCAAAAGACAAAATTAAAATTCTCTTGCTTGAAGGTGTGCACCAAAGCGCAGTTGAAACGCTAAAACGAAATGGTTACAGCAATATAGACTACGTTAAAACATCGCTACCTGAAGACGAGCTTAAAGAACGTATTAAAGACGCTCACTTTGTAGGTCTGCGTTCTCGTACTCATATTAACGAAGCTGTTTTAGATGCTGCAGAGAAGCTGATTGCCATTGGTTGTTTTTGTATTGGCACAAACCAAGTTGACTTAAGTAACGCTCGCCAGCGTGGTATTGCTGTATTTAATGCGCCATTTTCAAATACACGCTCTGTTGCAGAGCTAGTACTTGGTGAAATACTACTTTTACTTCGCGGTATACCTGAGCGAAATGCTGCGGCTCACCGTGGTGAGTGGCTAAAAACAGCAACGGGTTCATTTGAAGCACGTGGTAAAACGTTGGGTATTATTGGCTATGGCCACATTGGTACTCAGCTAGGTATTATGGCTGAAAATATTGGTATGAACGTCGAATTTTACGATATTGAAGATAAGCTAACACTGGGTAATGCAAAACAAGTGCATAACTTGACTCAGCTACTTCAGCGCTCTGATGTAATTAGTTTGCATGTGCCAGAAACACCACAAACCAAAAACTTAATCGGTTCGGCAGAGCTTGCGGTAATGAAACAAGGCGCTATTTTAATTAACGCCTCTCGCGGCACCGTTGTTGATATTGATGCCCTTGCAGAATCACTTAGCGAGAAAAAGCTAAGTGGTGCAGCAATTGATGTGTTCCCTGTTGAACCTAAATCTAACGATGAAGAGTTTGTATCGCCACTACGCGACTTCGATAACGTTATTTTAACGCCGCATATTGGTGGTTCAACTCAAGAAGCTCAAGAAAATATTGGCATTGAAGTGGCAGGTAAATTGGCTAAATATTCAGATAACGGCTCTACAATTACCGCCGTTAACTTCCCTGAGGTATCACTGCCAGAGCTTGCTAACCGTAGTCGCTTATTGCATGTTCACCACAACCGCCCAGGTGTGTTAACGCAAATTAACCAAGCGTTTGCGCAGCACGGTATCAATATAGCGGCTCAGTACTTACAAACTGATGAAGCAATTGGTTATGTGGTTATTGACGTTGATACCGACCACTCTGAAGTAGCGCTTAAAGAGCTAAGTGCAGTTGAAGGAACAATTAGAGCGCGTATTCTTCACTAAACATTATTTAGCCGTGCCCTCTGGGTACGGTTAAATTTTAAGTATATTTAAATGCTTAGCTATTTATCACCTAAATAGCTTTATAGATCAATTAAACAAGCAAAATTAATATTTAATATAGGACTGGGGTGTGCCTTTAAAGCTTAATTATGCTGGTTAACAACTACTTAAAGAAAGTTTTAGATTAGTATTATTGGGAGAATTAGAAAAATACGCTCTATTGATTTTTATCAATAAAGCGCTTTTACAGACTTACTATGATAAGCGAGTTGTCTATCTCCAACACAAATTTTGATTTGTCAAAAAATCATGTACCACTTAAATTTATAAACCTTTAGAAGCGCCTTGAATAAACCGTTTTATATCTTCATCTCCACTAACGCTTTCACAATTCATAGAAACATTGCACGCTGCACCTTTTATTCGGCTTGATGTTCCGTGCCTCACATTTGGCATGTTTTTTAAACCGGATATGAATAGATCAATCGTTTGTTTTTTTCTAACGACAGCTATGCGTTCGATGTCTTTATTATCGGGTTCTCTGAGTAAATCAACACCTAAATTTATAAGCTTTTGTTTTGCTCTTGGGTCTTTAATTGCAGCCACTTTATAAAGTTCAATCGCTTTTTCTTTATCAGCCTCACCCAGAATTGCCGATTCATAAATTTTAGCTAATAAGTAGTTTGCCCTTGGATGCCCTTTATGTGCTGCTAGTTCGAGCTTTTCTTTAGCCTCTAAAATTTCCGCTTGTGATGGGTTATTAGTTAGTAAGTATAAAGCAATAAAGTAATTAGCTTTTGGTAGAGTCTTGGCAGCATGGCGAAGGTTTGTAAGTCCAAGAGTAGTATTCACCTCACCACCTTGTCCCTCAAGCATCATAATTCCAAGCTTGAATTTACTATTTGGCAAGCCATAGCGTGATCCATTATAAAAGTATCGGCGCGCTTTCTCTAAGTTTTGTTCTGTACCATAGCCATTGTAATAAAAAGTGCCAATCATTTCATGTGCAAGAGGCACATCCAAACGAACATAACCTCTTAACTTTTGAAATTCTTGTTTACACTTATCTGTAGAGCATGATTCGACATTAATATTTTGCTCAAAGTTAGTTTTGGCTGACGAAGTATAAGAAATAAATAATATGATGACCTGAGTGATAATTAGCAATAAGCGCATTACTAGCTCCATTTCCGTATGTATTTTAAATAATATACAATAAAAAAGAGCAAATTGTAAACAAAGCACTGCTGGTTTAATTATATTGAAGTAACCGAATAAAACTTAAATCAAATTATCAATTACTCTGTTAAATATTTGAAATCTAAAAACTAACCAATGCAAGTGAAAAAGCGCGAGTACTAATCACGCTTTAACGGTTCAAAACTCGAGTTATTTACTCGCCTTTAACTTCTAAATTTATAAACTTTACCAGTTCTTCTGGCTTACCAGCTAGCATCATTAATTGCTGGTTAACTTCCATCATAGTTTGGCCTTCAGGCAATTTTGCTGAAACAGTTAACGAATTTAAACCGCTGGCAAAGCTGGTTAACGCATTCGCTATTTCTTCAGTTACAGGCGCTTGCTCTAACTGCTGGGCTAACATTGCTTGCATTTGCTCAATAGTCATACCTTGCTTTGAAAGCTCACTTTCTAATAAATCTTTAAGTTTACCTTGATTATTTATAACAAAGCTTGCGTTACGGGGTTCAAGCTTGCTCATTGCTTGCATCATACGTGTTTGCTGTTGCAGTTGCTGCTCATAAGTTAATGGGGTATCACCCGCTTGCTTTTGTTCTTTGCTCATCGCAAGCGACGTATCCATAAGCGGTTTAGAATTAGCTAGCCCTAAGTCCATATTAAAACTGATTACATCTTTAGCATTGAGCTTTACAACCATATCGCTTTCACCCGACTCTTCATTATAATCTAAAGATGAATGCAGATTGTAACTTGCTGATGCTAATATGGCATTTGTGTCAGCAGGCAGTGTGGCAATAAAGTCTTTACTGAGCGTCAGATTTTTTACATCAAGCGATGTATGCGGCGAAATTTTATCGGTTTCGTAGCCTTTAACTTCAATACTTTGAACGTTGGCTACGCTCTCGCCCTCAGGGCTTATTACTTCCATACTTGTAATTTCAACACTTTTTGAAATAACACTTGCAGATAAGCCAGCATATTTAAATGTTGCACCCGTTTGCTCACTCACCATGGCCAGCTGCTTGTCTACTTCAGCACGAACCTCTTGGGTTGCAACATAGTTAACGTAGCTAACGCCGCCAACACCTGCGGCAATAATCGCTGCGGCTATAATTAATTTTTTCATATTATTTCCTTATTCTATTTTTATAAAAATTGTATTAACCCAAGAGTAACATTGCATACCAGTCGCTGTAAGCGTTAATTAATCAGGCTCAATAACTCATGTACCGTTTTTACTGGAGTTATTTTAGCGCCTAGGCCTTCCATTGATTTATGGTAGTTACGAAATGGGATAAATATTTCTGTAAAACCATGCTGTGCAGCTTCTTTAACTCGTGGTACGCCGCTGTCTATTGGTCGCACATCACCGTTTAAACTCAACTCCCCCATAATACAAGTGGTTCGAGGCACAACAAATTCGTTCAAGCTACTTAGTAACGCAGTAACAAGGGCTAAATCTATACAGGTTTCTGATTCATCAATTTTTAAACCACCCACAATATTAAAAAAGGTATCGTGAAATATTTTTGTTTTTGTATGTTTGCGTAAAATACCTGTGAGCATTTTTATGCGGTTCATATTTAAACCTACACAAACACGCTGTGGAAATTCAGCCTCGGTTTCTGTTGTTAAACATTGTATTTCAAGCAATAGATTCCGATTACCTTTACGGATACAGGTAATAGACGACCCCGGGGATTCAGTCGTCGAGCCCGATAAAAATATCTCACTCGGGTTGTCTACGCTTAACATTCCACGCTCACACATTTTAAAAATACCCACAGTATCAATGTCACCAAAGCGGTTTTTATTGGCACGTAAGGTACGAATTTGTCCATCATTGGTGTCTATGTGTAATAGCGCATCAACAATGTGCACCAAGGTTTGCGGGCCTGCAATTTCGTTATTTTTATTCACGTGAGCAATAATAAACATGGTCACGTCATTTTGCTTACAATATTGAGTTAATGCTTGAGCTGCACTTTTAACTTGCGAAGGCGAACCTGGGCTGCCATTTGCAGTATCTGTAACAACGGCTTGAATGGAGTCGATGACTGCAAACTTTATTTTATTTTTATCAAGCTCTTCAATAATGGTCTCAACGCTGGTTTCTGAAAGCAAATAAAGCTCATCGGCGTTATAGTCTAACTTTAAGCGATTAACACGATTTTTAAACTGCGACAAAGACTCCTCAGCGGTACAGTAAAGAGACGGCATACGCTTTGACATTCTTGCCACCAAGTCAGATAAAAGCGTTGTTTTACCCGCACCAGGATCGCCCGAAATAATATTTACAGAACCCGTAGTAACACCACCACTTAAAACACGGTCAAGCTCGCCTATTTCTGTGAGTTGTTTTTCGGCTTCGACGGTCGCTATGTCATTAATTTTTTTAGAACCACCACCAATACCTCCGGCATAACCGCCAACACTTGAGCGTGCAGTTGCTTTTTTACTTTGCCCTGCTGAAGGTTTAAATTCAGCTAATGTATTCCACGCACCGCAACGACACTGCCCCTGCCAACGTTGATAGTTCATGCCACACTCTGTACAAACAAACTCTACTTTTGCCGCTTTAGCCATTAATAACCTTATTTATTAATCATTGAATTTAAAAATGCGTACTGTTTTGTTGTTATTTTGCCATTTCATCTATTTACATAGCAACATAGCTTGCCTGTGCAAATTTCTTAAGCCACAATCATTACCTAATTAACTGTTTTACCTTTATATATCTTAGGGCATAGTTTTTGCTTTAAAATTGAATAAAAGTAACTTGCCAATAAAATGGCACATAACACATAATAACAAAAACTAAATGGTAGTTGCTCTAAAAATCGTACCTATATTAACAACATAGCACGCTTTACGTTTATTGAATTTCTAATAAATGGATTTAATAGTATACCTACTTTTTCAAAGAGACGGTGATGGTTTTATAAATGGCTGATGACATCATGCTCAAACACGAGTCCCTCGTTAATGAGCTAAAACAATATTTAGGCAACGCCAAGTTTGACCTAATTTTTAAATCAAAAACAGCAGAGCTTACGAAGCCTGAACAGTTTTTAATTAAAATGGAAATGTCGCGCCTTTCTCAGCCTGTCGAGCGCTTTATTGATCTACGCGGTTTAGTTACAGGACAAGTAAAACCTTACGAGCATAATGGTAAACAGCACTTTATGGATGAAACGGCCATTGAAGTGTTTGAAAGCGCATTAAAACAGCATGGTAAATACACACTTGCTGTTTACGAAGCGGTTATGAATACGGAAAATAATCACCGCGTAATGCAAAAAGAAGCCGCCGAAAAAGGGAATAAGCAAGAGCAAGAAGATTTACTAAATACCAGTGTTATTAAATTTGCATCTTACGAAAGCCGTGCAGAAGAAAGGATGAATTATTCAATAAAAGTTACTATTGAATATAACGATAAGAAAAATATTAAAGCAAGTACCTCTGATATTTCTTTGAGTGGCTGTAAAATAAAGTTGGCAAAGCGCAACATAATCAGAAAAGGCCAACTAATAGCAATGCGTTTGGTGGGTCTAGAGCAAGACTTTGAACTGGGTTTAAAAAATGGCATTCAATATGAAGTAGTTGCCGTTGAGAATATCTCACGTGAATTTAATCATATTCGTTTAAAGCGAACTTACGTTGAAAATAATGAAGCATTTGATAACTTTTTAGAAAGCTTTATTCACGGAAATAAACGCCGCTACAAAGTTAATTTAGATAACACACTCGATGCGGTTGTATCAAAAGGTTATGAGCAATATTACATACCTCGTGTTACTTCGTTGTATGTATTTTTAAGCAAAAAAGACGAGCAATATTACCCCAGCCTAAGCCTAACAACCGAAAATAATATTTTTATTCAGCGCTACTTTACCGATGAAAGAAGTGTACCTTGCTTATACAACGTGCTTAACCATAAACGGGTCAGTGGGTTATTAACACAACCAACAGCAGTTAAAGAAGATTACCTGTACACCTTTACACATGTGTCCTCTGGAAAGATTTATTACTATTCAGCAACCCGCACTGAATTAAACAATAATGCCAAACTACGTGATTTATTTTTAGGGTTTGGTAGTCAAAAAGAAAGCTGGCAATGCTTTAAAATTCAAATAATGCCGAGTCATCCTGACGATGCTTACATACCACTTTCACTGCCAAATTCTGCTGGTAGTAAGATTGAAAAACTTAACAAACCTCCTTCGCCTCGCGTTGAAGGATTAGTTAAAGACGTAAAATATATTGTTGTACTAACTAGTGTAGGTAATAGCGTTGAGCAATCGCGTTATAAACAAATAACTTACGATAAAGCTTTGGTCAATCAGCTTAAACTTTTTGGGCATGCCAAACATAAAACGGCTCCCTATTTAGACATTGTTGCGCTTGAGTATGTAAATTTACGCTCGCATAAACGCTATTTATATAAAACCGACGTTAAATTACATAAAAATGATACGGTATTGAGTGGACATACACGCGATTTTTCAGTCATGGGACTACAACTAGAGTGCGATCAGCCTGTTAGCTTTAAAAAAGGCGACATTGTCTTTTTAACATTCCCTGATTTACAAAAAATAACTAAAAAGCATGCATTAAACGAACTCAAGTACGAGGTTATGGCTATCAGTAAGTCACTGACCACTGTTAACTTAAAAGCCAATAGAGTGGCTGACTTACCCCATGCTGGCGTTAGTTTTTTCACACAATTGATTGAAAATAACAAAGACAAATTAAAGGTAAGTGAAGAGGCTCCTAAAATTGAAGGGCTTTCTACAGCACTTAGAAACATGGTAACAAAAAGCGTTTGCCAATTTCCGCTGTATTTACACAAAGAAGCGGCACATTTTAAAGTGGGTGCAATTGGTTATGGTTTATATTCAAGTCCGCTGCATGTACTTTTACAAAACTTTGGTTTACTGAGCAATAAAACGGACGTGTCTAGTATAATAACTAACGAGCAAATTTTAAATGTGATCACTCCAAATATAAAAGATCGCAGCAGACAAGATCCGCCACTTGCGTTTACACTGGCAATCAATTTTGACCCCCGACAAGATAAAGTCACCGAAGCTATTCAAAGCCAGTGTATATTAGGTGAAGATTACAGCAGCTTTAATGAACAAATTAGCAAGGGGATTAAGTCTCAAATTATATTTGTTATGCGATTATATATTTCGCGTACTGGTCGCCCAGATACAGATTATCTGTCCAACGAGCTTAGCTATGTGAGTCAATACGCGTTACATAAAGCTAAAGAGTTGGAAGAGGCTTTATGGTCAGTAACGGGTGTGGGTGATGTTGTTGATATTACAGAAGAAGCTTTAAGTCATTTTGAGTTAGATCAACAAAAGGTTGACCAAATGGGCCGTCGTAAACTGCTTTGGTTAAACCGCTCTCGCTAAGCGGTTTAACGCTAATATACCATCGTTATTTTTTGTTTAACGGAATAGCGAGCATATAAAGTAACTGTAATAACGAGCCTTTACAAATAGCTGCTTGCGCTTGCTCAACTACTTTTGGTTTACCATGAACAGCAACCCCAAGCCCAGCCTTTGCCATCATAACGAGATCATTTGCACCATCGCCAATCGCCACTGTTTGTATTTTTTCAAGTCCGAGCTTAGCTTGCAAAGACTCTAAAATAACCGCTTTTTGCTGTGCATCCACAATCGTACCAAGTACCTTACCAGTTAATTTATCATCTTTAAATTCAAGCACATTTGCATGTACTTCATCTAAATTAATTAGCTGCTTAACACGCTCTGCAAAGGGTACAAAACCGCCCGATGCAATTGCTAAATACCAATTGTGATGCTTAAGTACTTGGCACAAGGCTTTTATGCCAGGCATAAGTGGCAAAGTATTTTTTAACTCTTCAATAAGGCTTTTTTCAATGCCTTTAAGCTTACCTACGCGTTGATTTAAGCTTTCACTAAAATCGAGTTTACCTGCCATTGCGAGGGCAGTTACAGATGCCACATCATCGTACACATTTGCTAAGCGTGCTATTTCATCAATACATTCAATAGTAATCGCTGTTGAATCCATATCCATCACTAACAAACCCGGCTCGTAAAGGTTAGGCGGTGTATTAATTTGTACTAATTGGCACTCTAGTGTTTCTGAAAACGCTTTAAGCGTTAATGGATTAATAGATTGCGTTGTATTTTGAGTATAAAAACACAGTGCTGGAGATAAGCCTAAATCAGGCTGGTATTGGCATAATGCTGTGACCGTTTGCCCGTGGTGAGCTAAAAACTGAATAAACGTATCTATACTTGTCGCATTAAAGTCACCTGCAAATGCAATACTAAACAACCCTTCTTGTGTATTTGGAACACCATCAAATAGTGTAAAAATCCCGTTGTTATGAGCAAACCATTGGTTGAGCGTTAACATTGACAATGATTGCTGAGAAGTAAGCTGTGCCATGCTGATTTGCGACATAGGATCTCCGTGTTTATTTTTATTCCACTGATATAAAACGAATTGAAGCGGTAATATTAATGCTAAATTCGCCATCGGGGTTAATTTAAGGTTATAGTAGTAGTTGTAACATCAAATCAAAATTCTGTCAGTAGCATATACGGTGACTATGAAAAATAACCATCTTAAAAATCCAATATCGGCATCACAAAAGAAACGACTTTTACGGTTATTATTAGCTGCTGGCTGTTTTGTATTGCTTAGTTGGGTAGGTGTAAATAGTAGCTTTCAAAGCCATCAGTTATTATATGATAGCGCCGACAACACAGCACAAAGCTTAACTCAATTTATGGCTTTAAATGTTAAAACACCACTGATAGAAAAAAACAAACCTCAGTTAAACACTATTTGTAACGACATAGCTAAAGACGAATTTGTACTGTCGGCTACCATTTATGATCATCAGGGGATTCTAGTCGCCAGCAGTGATAATTGGCAGTCACACCATATTTTAGGTCAACTTCCAGAATCGACTCCAGGAATAAGTAAACTCAAAACACCATTTGTTGAACCCGTTATAAGCGATGATGATCGCCCTCTAGGGTTTGTTTCGGTAACCTATTTAACACGAGCTGCTATTTCAGACAGCCACAGCCATTTTCATGATTTGGGTCGTCAGGTTTTATTAATGCTAGTTATTGCATGTATTTTTACATGGCAATTGGGGCGTGGCTTAAAGCGTTGGCAAGTAAACCGCTATATACGAAAAACCTCAGAGCAAGAGTCGTAGAGCATTTTAGCTAGCACCTCTTTATCGCTACTTTGTTTTAAACTACACAGAGCGTTGAACACATCAGGGATATGAATCGGCGTATTAATCTCACCTTGATGACCATTTAGTGGCATTGAGGGCGAATCGGTTTCGAGCACTAAGTGCTGAGGTTCAATTTGAGTAATTACATTACGGGTTTTAGCTGCGCGCTCGTAAGTTATAACCCCACCCACGCCTAATTTAAAACCCTGTTTAATATAATACTGTGCTTGCTGTAGTGAGCCAGAAAACGCATGTATCACTCCACCATATTTTGGCTTACAGCGTTTAAACGATTGCGCAATTAAATCATGACTTTGCCGATGATGGACAATAAGCGGCAAATTTAGCTCATTAGCAATCGTTATTTGCTGCTCAAACAAACTCGTTTGTTTTGCAAGGTCTTCGATACTTCTATCAAGCCCACACTCACCTATAGCTATTAAATGATGCTTATTTGCAACCCCGAACTCAAAAAGTGCTTCTATGTGCGATTCTTTATGTTGATCTAAAAAATATGGATGTAACCCTGCAGCTATTTTTATACTTGGAAAAGTAGCTTTGAGTTTGATAAGAGTATGCGATTGGGCGAGCGTAATACCCGGTACAACAAACTGATTGACTCCCTTTGCTATACACTCGTTTATGAGCGATTCACGAATTGAATCAAACTCGCTAAAGTCGAGATGGCAATGAGAGTCAATAAATTGCACGGTTACTCAATCATCAATTTATTAAGGGTTTAAGCGTGTAACTTGCCAGCTGTTATCTGCTTGGCGCTGGTACATAAAACGGTCATGTAAGCGGTGTGCACCACCCTGCCAAAACTCAATTTTAGCAGGCACAACACAGTAACCGCCCCAAAAATCAGGCAGTGGAATTTCACCTTTAGCAAACTTGCTTTTCATATTAGCAAAGGTTTCCATAAGTACTTTTCGCGACGACACTGGCCTACTTTGTTGCGACGCCCATGCTGCTAATTGGCTTTCTTTAGGACGCGATAAAAAGTATTTTGCCACGGCTGATGTAGGTAATGGTTTTGCCTCGCCGTATACAATCACTTGGCGCTCCATATGGTGCCACGGAAAGTGCAGCGATATTTTGTTATTGCCTTTTAGCTCTTGCGCTTTGCGTGAGCCGGTATTAGTAAAAAATACAAACCCGTTATCATCTAAATGTTTTAACAATACAATACGCTGTGAAGGTTGCCCGGTTTCATCAACCGTAGCGACCACCATGGCCGTTGGGTCTGGGATATTACTGCCCACAGCATGCTCAAGCCACGTTTCAAATTGTTTGAATGGATCATCTTGCAAGTTATCTTCGCTTAGCGCGTCTTGCAGGTATTCACGGCGGATGTCTTCGAGTTTCATAAACAAATCCTTCTCTGTTTATTAAAGCGTATGTGGGTAAGTTAAGGTCAGGCAATCAATAGTAATCAGTAATAAGAACAATTTTATATTTTGGGTTAGTGCTTGGTTAATGTTGGGTTTCGTTTCACTCAACCCAACCTACGGTCAAACCTACCATCTGCAAGTGTAGAAGTGCTAGCAAGGCGGTAAAACTATTTATGCCAAGGAGCATACAGTTAGTATGCGACTTAGGCTAAAAAAGCACGACAACGCAGCCAAAGCGAACTACACGAAACAGAAGGTTCACCTAAGTAGTTTAGCCTAAGACAAGGCATTCACCCCTACTTATCCCTATGAGCATACGGTTTGTATGTGATTAGGGTAAGTCGGGGTGGATAACGCAGTATTAGGTTAAAATACGACGGTGATTACATTTGCTCCATGACTTCAATGCCTAACAAATCCAATCCTATTTTTAGCGTATCTGCCACTAAATTACACAACACTAAACGGCTGTCACGTACGTTTGGCTCTACGCCTTCTTTAAGTACTGGGCAGGCTTCGTAGAATGTCATGTATAAGCTAGCTAACTCGTATAAGTAACCACATAATACGTGCGGAGTGGCCTCTGAGATCATTAAATCAAGCACTTCTTCAAGCTGAAGTAGTTTAAGCGCGAGTGCTTTTTCTTGCGGCTCGGCTATGGCTACATCAGCATTTAGCGAAGCGGCATCGACACCTGATTTACGGAAAATGCTGCGTACACGGGTATAAGCATATTGTAAGTAAGGTGCTGTCGCGCCTTCAAAGCTTAACATGCTGTCCCAGTTGAATATGTAATCGCTGGTACGATGTTTAGAAAGATCAGCATATTTAACGGCGCCAATACCTACTTTACGGGCAATTTCGCTGCGATCATGATCCGATAAATCAGATTCACGCTCAGCAAGTTTTGTTGCTGCACGACTAATCGACTCTTCAAGTAAGTCGGCAAGCTTAACAGTACCACCAGTACGGGTTTTAAATGGTTTACCATCGGCGCCCATCATGGTGCCAAACGGGCAAAACTCGTAGCTTGTTTCATCGCGTAAAAGGCCAGCTTTTCGTGCAGTAAGCTCCACTTGATTGAAGTGAAGACTTTGGCGCGCATCAACAAATATTAAAATACGCTCAGCACCCAATTTATTTGAGCGGTAATCACACGCGGCTAAATCGGTGGTTGCATACAAAAAGCCGCCGCCAGATTTTTGCACGATAAACGCCGAAGGCTCGCCATCTTTATTTGCAAGTTCATCTAAAAACACAACCTGTGCGCCTTGCGACTCTACCGCTATGTTTTTATCTTTTAATAAGCTAATAATGTCGTTAAGCTCACTGTTATAAGCACTTTCAGCCATAATGTCAGCTTGAGTAAGCGTTACATTTAGACGTTTGTAAACTTCTTCAGAGTGCTTAACAGAGGTCGCTATAAATAGCTTCCATAGCTTTTCACAGTGCGCGTCGCCACCTTGTAGTTTAACTACATAGTCACGGGCTTTATCGGCAAAGCCCTCTTCATCGTCAAAACGTTTTTTAGCATCGCGGTAAAACGTTTCTAAATCAGCAAGCGCTACCGACTCTAAGTCTACGCCTTGGCTAATTTGATCTTCTAAATGGGCAATTAGCATACCAAATTGTGTGCCCCAATCGCCCATGTGGTTTTGACGAATTACTTTGTCGCCTCTAAATTCAAGGGCGCGTACAATGGCATCACCAATAATGGTTGAACGTAAATGGCCTACGTGCATTTCTTTTGCAAGGTTAGGTGATGAGTAATCTACCACGACAGTTTGCGGATTTGCGTGCTCGTTTACAGCCAGTTTTGCATCGCTGTTTGCTGCTTTTACACTGTTGGCTAAAAACTCAGGCTTTAAATGAATATTAATAAAACCTGGGCCTGCAATTTCTGTTTTTTCAGCGATGTCGGTTACATCTAGGTTATCAATAATTTTTTGCGCAAGCTCACGTGGGTTGCTTTTCATTTTTTTAGCGGCGCCCATTGCACCATTAATTTGGTAGTCACCAAATTGTGGGCGTGTGCTTTGTGTAACAGCTGGGTTTGTGTCTTCTGGTAGGCCTGCTGCGGTCATGGCGGCAATGGCTTTTTCTACTAAAATAGTACGAATGTTCATTATATTATTTACCTTTGTAAGCCCGCCATAGCAGGCTTTCAGTTAACTTTAGTCAGTCGATTCTAGTTTTCGCGCGTGTGGTTAAAGGTTACTTCTGGGTAACGCTCTGTCGATAAATTAAGGTTTACACGGCTCGGTGCTATGTAAGTTAAGTTATCGCCACCATCGAGTGCTAAGTTGCTTTCGCACTTACGTTTAAACTCTTCAAACTTTTTAACATCAGTTGAGCTTACCCAACGTGCTGTATTTACGTTTACGCCTTCGTAAATTGCATCTACGTTGTACTCAGCTTTTAAGCGCGCTACAACTACGTCAAACTGAAGTACACCTACCGCGCCTACAATTAAGTCGTTATTAATGAGCGGTCTAAATACTTGTACTGCACCTTCTTCAGAAAGCTGTACTAAGCCTTTTAATAGCTGCTTTTGTTTAAGCGGATCGCGCAAACGAATACGACGAAATAGCTCAGGCGCAAAGTTTGGAATACCGCTAAATTTAAGCTTTTCGCCTTGTGTAAAGGTATCACCAATTTGAATAGTACCGTGGTTATGTAGGCCTATAATATCGCCTGCGAATGCATCTGCTGCACGCTCACGATCGCCTGCCATAAAGGTTACTGCATCTGAAATACTCACCTGTTTACCAAGGCGTACATGATTCATCTTCATGCCTTGACTGTATTTACCCGACACAATACGCATAAAGGCAATACGGTCACGGTGTTTTGGATCCATGTTAGCCTGTATTTTAAATACAAAACCAGTAAAGTTCTCTTCCGTTGCGATTACTTGGCGGTCTTCTGTTTCACGCGGTAGTGGCGTTGGCGCCCACTGTGTTAAACCATCAAGTACATGGTCTACACCAAAGTTACCAAGGGCGGTACCAAAGTATACTGGCGAAAGCTCACCCGCTAAAAATAGTTCAAGGTCAAACTCGTTTGAAGCCCCTATAACAAGCTCTAGTTCTTCACGTAGTTGTTCAGCGAGTTCTTCACCAATGGCGATATCTAGCTCTGGGTTATCAAGGCCTTTAACAGTGCGAACTTCTTGAATTGTATGACCTTGGCCTGTTTTGTATAAAACCGCTTCGTCGTTATGAATGTGGTAAACACCTTTAAACTCTTTACCACAACCAATTGGCCAGGTAATAGGTGCACAGGCAATACTGAGCTCTGTTTCTACTTCATCAAGTAGTTCCATTGGGTCACGAATATCACGGTCACACTTATTCATAAAGGTCACAATTGGCGTGGTACGTAGGCGCGTAACTTCCATTAGCTTACGGGTACGTTCTTCTACACCTTTTGCGGCATCAATAACCATTAAACACGAATCTACCGCGGTCAATGTACGGTACGTATCTTCTGAGAAGTCTTCGTGTCCAGGGGTATCAAGTAAATTCACCAGCGCATTGTTATACGGAAATTGCATTACAGAGGTAGTAACCGATATACCACGCTCTTTTTCCATTTCCATCCAGTCAGACTTTGCATGCTGATTAGAGCCACGGCCTTTTACCGTTCCGGCTTTTTGAATCGCTTGTCCGAACAAAAGTACTTTTTCGGTGATGGTGGTTTTACCTGCATCCGGGTGAGATATAATTGCAAAAGTACGTCGTTTATTTATTTCGCTAAGGAGATTTTGGTCTGCCATTAAAAAGTTCTTATAGTTTGAATACGGATAATATCACCATAAAGTGTGCAGACGTTTAAAGGCTAAAACTGCTAAACCCCGAAACCTCAACACACCAAAACCAAGAGTAAATTAGCTCCTAGTTTGCGATCCGTTATGTTAATCGTAATTAAAGACTATTTTCGCTGATCTTGACCCTTTAAACAATCAATGGTTAGTTATTAACTGATCTTTTTTATTAATATTTAAGCTCAGGCCGTTTAGTTTGTAATTTGACTCAAGCTAAATAAAAATTTTTAACTAATTAGGTAATTAAAACCTATGCATAAAGGAGAAGTTATCTCTAACTAAAGTTTATATTTTAGCGATGAGTAAAACGCAGGCTTGTTTAATAAACTTGTAACGCATACTATAAAAAGATTGCGTCAAGGATATTAGTTAGTTAATGAAAACCAGTAAGTTAAGCATTAGATTATTATGGTATATAACTCCGCTTGTTATATTGCCCCTGCTATTTTTAGGTGGGTTTACGTTAACTAATGTAACTAACTCTACGCAAAAACAAGCCGATCTAATCATGAGCCGCTTTGTTGAGCAGCAACAACAAAAAGCGTTTAACTATATAGACTCATTCCACTCTACCACTAAGCTACTTTCTCGCTCTCCGGTACTTAACGACTTTTTGGCCAATGACGCCCTTTTAGACGGAAATTATACACGCAGGCTTGGCGCTCTAATGGATGTATTTGCCAGTTACAGCGAAGCCTACCCTGACATTATTAGTATAAATCTAGTGTCGGCTAGTGGTAAAAGTGACGCCTATCATTCAAATAATTTAACCATAGCGCCAAAAAACTACCCCTTTTTTAATCAGGTTATACAAAGCAATTTGAGCCAACAACAGTTTATGGTTCAAAAACCCGACGGCACAACCAGCCTGTATTTTGTGCAACGAATAGACAGCGTGGGTTATTACCTAAAACGTCCACAACAACTGGGGTTTATTGTTGTAAATGTTGAGCCTTCAATTTTAAATACTAGTATTTTAGAAGCGCCTTATAACAATACGCTCAATTTATTGTTGACCAAAGACGGTAAAATACTATTTAGCTCTAATTATAATTTACGAGGCCAATACATTAGCGAATATGAACTTAATAAGGTTCACGATTTGGCCGACATAGGCTCACTTTCTACTATTGAGTTATCGAGCATTGATAAAATCGAACGTATGATTTTTGCCGTACAAATGAGCGGAGGCTATTATTACGTATCAACAATTCCCAAAGCGGTGCTTCACCAGTCGGGCAAAGCCATTAGCTTAATTACAGGTCTGATTGTTATTATTTCAGTGATCTCATTACCTATCTTAATATTTGTTGTTGTACGTAACTTATTGTTAAATCCGATAGAGCTATTAGGTGCGGCCAGTCACCGAGTAGGTGACGGTGACTTAGCTGTAAGCTTACCCGCTCATACCGATGACGAAGTAGGCATACTGTTTAACGACTTTAACCACATGGTTAATCAAATTAGGCACTATCAACAACAACTCGAAGAGTACAAACATCACCTAGAAGACAAGGTGGAAAGCCGAACTCAAGCGCTTGAGTCTATGAATAGCCAACTTGAACTCGCTATTACTCAAGCAGAGCAAGCTAACCAACTTAAAAGTCGTTTTTTAGCAAACATGAGCCATGAAATACGAACCCCTCTCACCGCTATTATGGGCTTTACAGAGCAGTTGCTACATAACGATAAAATAGTAAACGACAAACAACATTTAAGTACTATTTTACGAAACTCAAAGCACTTACTTGAACTCATTAACAATATTTTGGATTTATCTAAAATTGAAGCTGAAAAATTAGCTGTAGAGCAAGTCTCTGTGAACGTTGTGCAGTTAATCCATGATATTGAGTCAATCATAACGCCACTGGCGCAAGAAAAGCGTTTAGAACTTAATATTATTTTTGACTTACCAATACCGCAAACTATATACACGGATGTAACACGCTTAAAACAAATTTTAATTAATGTGGCCAACAACGCCGTTAAATTTACAGAGCAAGGGCATGTCTCTATTTGTGTGCATTATCATGCTAAAAGCAACCTCATTGAGTTTGTAATAACCGACACCGGTATTGGTATGTCTGAGCATCAAATTTCTCGTGTATTTAAACCATTTGAACAAGCAGATGCGACAACTACACGTCGCTTTGGTGGTACTGGGTTAGGATTATGTATATCCAAAAATCTGGCACAATTACTGGGTGGCGACATAAAACTAGAAAGCGAAGTGGGCGAAGGAAGTGAATTTTCAATTAGTGCTGCTTGCCACTTAAAAGGCAAAACACCTGAGCTTGAGTTGCTTGTCGATCATGCACAATTAACCCCTGAAAAAGACCCTCTTTTATCATTTGCGACTAACAGCTTTGACGCAAATATTTTGGTTGCTGAAGATAACCCAGATAATCAGCTACTGATTAAGTTGCTGTTGCAAACTTGGGGGCTTGAGCCTGACATAGCTAATAATGGTGCACAAGCCGTAGAAATGGCGCTAGTAAACGACTATCAACTCATTATTATGGATATGCAAATGCCCGTCATGGGTGGGCTTGAAGCCACCAAAATGCTACGACATGCTGCTTACGACGGTCCCATTATTGCACTTACCGCAAACGTAATGAATCACGATATTGGTACCTATATAGAAGCTGGCTGCGACAAAGCACTTGGAAAACCAATAGATAAAGATGCCCTCGAAAACGTACTTGTTAGCTACTTGCACCTTGAAAAAGATAATCAAAATAAGTGGGATGACTTGTTAAAAAGTGAAAAGTTTCAACAGATATCTGATAATTACTTAGCAAACTTACCCAGTTATTTGGAACAAATAAAAACATTTCACCATGCACAAGATTGGGAAAGCCTAAAAGCAGTTGCGCATAGTGTTAAAGGCAGTGCAGGATGTTTTAACTTTGATGCTATTTACAAAAGCGCAGGCAACCTTGAAGAAAACCTAAAAAGTAGCGATAAATCACAAAGAGATGAAATTATAAACTCAGTAATGGTGGCAATAAAGCAGGCAATTGAATCAAAATAAAACAGTTGGCTGCCTGCAACTAAAAAGAATTACATAAACCCTAAGCTTAATGCCATACCCATTAAAATAGCATCTTCAAAACCGTTTTTAGTTGCATCATCACTTGGGTAATAATTCTTTCGTACCGACATCTCTATAAACCCAGCTTGCTCATAAAGTTTAATTGCACGCGTATTTGACTCTCGAACTTCTAAAAATAAATTTTCGGCATTTTGCTGTTCACCGTGCTCTATAAATTTACTCAATAGCTGCTTAGCAATCCCCTTACCTTGGTGCTTGGGCGTCACGCATATATCCATAAGCGTAAAATCTGGCCCTGCTTTTTCACCAATGTAAAAACCAACGAGTATGTCACTATCAAAAGCCGCTAAATTAAAATAACGCCCACCAATACATGAACTCATCGTTTTTAAAGTCCAAGGGTGACTATGGCACGCGTTTTCAATAGCCATAAGCGCTTCTACGGCATCGTTATTTACAGGTTTAAAGTTTATCAAGGTGTTCACTTATTAAAGCCCACAAAGCACGTTTATCGGTTGCATTTAGCTGTGGGGATGGCAATTCAAGCTGATCACCCGTTAATTGTATGTGCTTGCTTTTCACCACGCTATTTATAGCTACAGGCACTGCTGCACGATTAATATCTGCAAGTAATTGGCTAGAAAGCTCGAGGGATTCAAATGAAGCAGGCGTTAATTCTTTTTCAACATTATTTGTAAGAGGTTCAGCATTTGCTGGTCGAAAATGAGTATTTAATTCGAGATTTTCAATATCAAAAACAGCTGCGTACCGTGAATGCATAACGACTCGATGAAATGAGGAAGTAAGATAATATAAGAATTAATAAATACGATGTAAAGAAGAAATGGCAGGGGCGGAGAGATTCGAACTCCCAACCGTCGGTTTTGGAGACCGCTGTTCTACCAATTGGAACTACGCCCCTGCAATGACGACGAATTATAGAGAAGTTTCGCTAAAGGTAAAGAGAAAAATCACACATTTAGTTTAACTGCTTTTTAAATAAACAAAACGGCGAATTAGCATGCTAATTCGCCGTTTTTTATCACTTTAATTTACAAAACTAAATGCAGGGTAAATTATTCCCACTCAATAGTTGCCGGTGGCTTACCAGAAATATCGTAAACAACGCGTGAAATACCATCAATTTCGTTAATGATACGGTTAGAAACCACACCCAAAAACTCATACGGTAAATGTGACCAACGCGCCGTCATAAAGTCGATAGTTTCAACACAACGAAGTGAAACAACCCAATCGTACTTACGTGCATCGCCCATAACACCTACCGATTTAACTGGTAAGAACACAGTAAACGCTTGGCTAACTTTATGGTAAAGCTCGGCTTTGTGCAGCTCTTCAATGAAAATAGCATCTGCACGGCGAAGTAAATCACAGTACTCTTTTTTAATTTCACCAAGTACACGTACACCTAAACCAGGGCCCGGGAATGGGTGGCGGTAAAGCATGTCGTACGGTAAACCTAGCTCTAAACCAATTTTACGTACTTCATCTTTAAATAACTCACGTAGTGGCTCAACTAGGCCCATTTTCATGTCATCTGGTAATCCGCCCACATTGTGGTGAGATTTAATAACGTGTGCTTTACCTGTAGCAGATGCTGCTGACTCAATAACGTCTGGGTAAATAGTACCTTGGCCTAACCATTTAGCGTTCTTAAGTTTTTTAGCTTGCTCGTCAAATACATTAATGAACGTGTGGCCAATAGCTTTACGCTTATCTTCTGGATCTGACTTACCGGCAAGGTCAGCTAAAAATTGATCTTCAGCATCAACCTTAACAATGTTTAAACCAAACTTGTTGCCAAACATGTCCATTACTTGCTGACCTTCGTTTAAACGAAGTAAACCGTTATCAACAAATACACATGTTAATCTATCACCAATGGCACGATGAATAAGCATAGCTACAACCGATGAATCAACACCGCCTGATAGGCCTAAAATAACTTCGTCGTCGCCAACGGTTTCTTTAATGCGCTCAATGGCATCATCAATAATTTTTGCTGGAGTCCACAGTTTTTCACAACCACAAATATCAATAGCAAAGCGCTCTAATAAACGCTGACCTTGGTGAGTGTGCGTTACTTCTGGGTGAAACTGTACGCCGTAAAAACGTTTTTCTTCGTTAGACATAGCAGCATGCGGACACGTTGGTGTTTTAGCTGTAGTGCTAAAGCTTGCTGGTACTTCCATTACTTTATCGCCGTGGCTCATCCATACGTCTAAAACGCCATTGCCGCCATCGGTAATATGATCTTCAATTGCATCAAACAATGCACAGTTGCCTACCTTTTCAACTTGCGCGTAACCAAACTCTTTTTTATCAGAGCTGTGAACACGACCACCAAGCTGAGTAGCCATTGTTTGCATGCCATAACAAATGCCTAATACAGGAACGCCTGCATTAAACACATACTCAGGAGCGCGCGGGCTGTTTTCAAGTGTGGTTGACTCTGGGCCACCAGAAAGAATAATACCTTGTGGGTTAAACTCGCGAATTTGCTCTTCAGTCACATCCCATGCCCACAGCTCACAGTAAACACCAATTTCGCGTATACGGCGAGCGATTAGCTGAGTGTATTGTGAACCAAAGTCTAAAATGAGAATTCGTGAATCGTGAATATCTTTGCTCATGGAGTATCTCGTAAAGTAGATGCTAAATTCCACTAATTTGCTTAGTGGCTATTAAAGAGGGCTGGTAAAGCCAGCCCCGTAATTTCAAGTCGTTGTTTAACCTAAGCGGTAATTTGGTGCTTCTTTGGTAATTTGCACATCATGAACATGCGACTCACCCATACCTGCAGATGTAACACGCACAAACTGAGGCTTAGTGTTTAGCTCTTCAATTGTTGCACAACCCGTTAAGCCCATTGCGCTGCGAAGGCCACCTACCTGCTGGTGAATAATAGTCGCTATTGGCCCTTTATACGCTACGCGACCTTCAATACCTTCAGGTACTAACTTGTCAGCTTCGTTTGATTTTTGGAAGTAACGATCTGATGAACCTTCTTTTTGGTCCATCGCGCCTAAGCTGCCCATACCACGGTATGATTTGTAGTAACGCCCTTGGTATAGTTCTACTTCGCCAGGCGCTTCTTCGGTACCTGCGAGCATTGAGCCCACCATTACACACGATGCACCCGCAACAAGCGCTTTCACAATGTCGCCTGAAAAACGAATACCACCATCGGCAATCACTGGAATGTCGCGGCCTTTTAAGCCATCAACTGCATCTGAAATAGCCGTGATTTGTGGAACACCACAACCGGTAACAATACGGGTTGTACAAATAGAACCAGGGCCGATCCCTACTTTTACTGCATCAACACCGGCATCAGCTAGCGCTATTGCTCCCTCAGCAGTTGCAACGTTACCCGCTACAATTTGAAGATCTGGATAAGCCTGACGAGTTGCAGATACACGGTCAATAACACCTTGAGAGTGGCCATGAGAAGTATCGATAAGTAGAACATCAACACCCGCTTCAACTAATGCAGCAATACGCTCATCAGTACCCGCACCAACGCCTACCGCAGCACCTACACGTAAACGACCTAACTCGTCTTTACATGCATGTGGTTTATCTTGCGCTTTTTGGTAATCTTTTACGGTGATCATGCCTTTAAGTTTAAACGCATCATCAACAACTAAAATCTTCTCAATGCGGTGTTCGTGCATTAAACCTAAAATTTCTTCGCGAGCTGCGCCTTCCTTAACGGTAACTAGCTTTTCTTTTTTAGTCATAACAGTCGAAATTGGCTGTTCAAGTTTTGTCTCAAAACGCATATCGCGGCTTGTAACAATACCTACTAAAGTGTTTTCTGGGTCGGTAACAGGAAAGCCTGAGAACCCTTTTTCTTCAGCAAGGTCCATAGCATCTGCAATTGTTAAATCAGCAGTCACTGTTACCGGGTAAGACACAATACCCGCTTCGTAGGTTTTAACTTTTCGTACGTTTTTCGCTTGTTCTTCAATAGTCATGTTTTTATGAATAAAACCAAGACCACCTTCTTGCGCAAGGGCAATAGCTAAACGAGCTTCTGTAACAGTATCCATAGATGCTGAAATAAGCGGCAAGTTAAGTTTGATACCACGCGTTAAGCGAGTTGAAATATTTGCCGTGTGTGGCAAAACAGTAGAATGACCTGGTACTAAAAGTACGTCATCAAAGGTAAGAGCTTCTTTAGCAATTCTAAGCATTTTGGCAACTTCTCACATGTGGATCTAAGATAAGGAATTGCGGCCAAATTTTAACAGCGTTATAGGCATTCGTAAATAATATTTCGCAA
The DNA here is from genome assembly GCF_000241365.1 of Pseudoalteromonas sp. BSi20480. NCBI lineage: Bacteria > Pseudomonadati > Pseudomonadota > Gammaproteobacteria > Alteromonadales > Pseudoalteromonadaceae > Pseudoalteromonas > Pseudoalteromonas sp. BSi20480. The sequence goes on from NZ_BADX01000100.1 coordinate 28,992, forward strand.
ATATTTATGATAAACTTCCCTTATAACTTGCCTCATAAATAGTTTTAGGTTGTTTTTTATGTTTTCAAAGCCTTCGCAAACGGTTTATACCGTCTCGCGTCTTAATAGAGAGATCAGAACAGTACTTGAGCAAGGCTTTGCTTCATTAGTGCTTACTGGTGAAATTTCTAATTTTATTGCGCCAGCTTCTGGGCATTGGTATTTTTCGTTAAAAGATGACAAAGCACAAATTAAAGCGGCTATGTGGCGAGGTAATAACCGAAGCCAAAGTTACCGCCCAGAAAACGGCGCACAAGTAACAGTAAAAGCACGCGTATCACTTTATGAGCCCCGCGGCGATTACCAGCTTATTGTTGAACATATGGAACCGGCAGGCGAAGGTCAACTCAAGCAAGAGTTCGATGCGCTAAAAATGCGTCTTGCTGCTGAAGGACTGTTTAGCTCTGCATACAAAAAACCACTGCCGCAAAATATAAACCGTATTGGTGTAATCACCTCTGCAACGGGCGCAGCTATAAAAGATATATTAACCGTACTTAAACGCCGCGCACCGCAATTAGAAGTCATTATTTACCCAGCCATGGTGCAAGGTAAAGAAGCCCACGTACATTTAATTAACCAAATAGAGCTAGCCAATGTGCGCAATGAGGTTGATGTGCTTATTTTGGGCCGTGGTGGTGGCTCACTTGAAGATATGTGGTGTTTTAACCACGAACAACTTGCCCGTGCTGTTTATAACAGTGATTTACCTATTATAAGTGCCGTAGGCCATGAAATAGACACCACAATCAGTGATTATGTTGCCGATATGCGGGCCCCTACCCCCTCTGCGGCGGCTGAGCTTGTCAGTCCTAACACGCAAGAGTTGCATAGCAAAGTAACCCAGCTTATTAGCCGCTTAAATAATGCATTTAAACATAGCATTGCAGATAAGCGAGCACTCGCAACCCAATTGCAGCATCGTTTAAATCTATGCCACCCGCGCAATCAGCTCAATCAAAAAGCGCAGCGATTAGATGAGTTAAGTATTGCCTTACAACAAGCTATGCAAAGCCGGTTGTACCAACAAGAGCGCACGCTTAATAATTTAACGCCACGTTTAATGCGTCAATCTCCCGACAAAAAGCTAGCACAAGCTTCTCATCAGCTCTCGCAGTTACAAGCAAGATTAAACCAAGCTATACAACAACAATTACAACAAGCCAATAATAGCCTGGCATTACAAGCAAGTAAGCTAGATTCGGTAAGCCCGCTTAATGTTTTAGCACGCGGTTATAGCATCACTAAAACACAACAAGGGAAGGTGGTTAAATCTGTGGGTCAAATTAAAGCCGGTGATGTTTTAGTTACAGAGCTGGTCGATGGCTCTATAAAGTCAACAGCGCTTTAAAGCTCTGTTGCCATTAGTAACGTTAGTTCGGTGTCGCTTGAAGTCGAGGTTGTTCTTTTAAATTGCAACCAAAGCTTTTGCTTCATTAACTTATCGTTTAGCTCTCGCCATTGGGTATGATCGAATGAATCGTTATCCGTTGGCGCTGCAAGTTTAAATTTACAAACCGATGTTTTACATTCTGCGCTGACAATATCAGGTATCGATGCTAAATCTGCGGTAAGTAAAAAATCCTGTAATGCGGTTTCAGTTTGATAAGCCCACTCTTCATCACGTTGTTGTTCATCAAACTGTGCCTGTAAAGCGGCTTGCACATCATTTGGAGCTCGCAACTGCTTGACCACACTTTCCATTACCGACTTTTGCTGAGCTAATTGCAGCTTAAGCTGTGTAACTTGCTCTTCTAGGGGAAGCTCATCAAGGGGTTGTGGATCTGGTTTAGGGGAAATATCTTTTTGCTCTAAGCGAGCACTTTGCTCAGGCGCAGCTGGTACAACACGCTTTGCTGTTGCTTCACTTATTTTAGCTGGCTGAACAAGAGGGGTCTGCTGCTTTGTATCAGCATGCTGTACCTTTGCGGGAGTTGAGTCACTTGAAGCCAAACTAAAATATCCCCAAGTTAAACCCACACCAGCAATAAAACCAACTCCAAGTGTTAAAACGTTATTTTTGTTCATATTAATTCCTTTTAAGTTTTATTTTTTATTCTATGTCACAGCATAGCGCTGGTATGCGATTCGTTTTCTGGCTCTGGTGTAGCTAAAAAGTTTTGGTTCATACTTTGCGCAGGACACGGGCATTCAGGCCTGCCAATAATTTTGGCCGGTACGCCAACGGCCGTTGTATGAGGTGGCACAGCAGTTAATACCACCGACCCTGCACCAATACGTGCGCCCTCACCTACTTCAATATTACCCAGCACTTTTGCACCTGCGCCAATTAACACACCCGCTCTGATTTTAGGATGACGATCACCTTGCTCATTACCTGTACCGCCAAGCGTAACCGATTGCAGTATCGATACGTTATCTTCAATGACTGCCGTTTCACCAATAACAATACCCGTTGCGTGGTCAAACATGATGCCTTTACCAACCTGACACGCCGGGTGAATATCTACGCCAAACACCTCAGAGGTACGGCTTTGAATAAAACGCGCCAGTTCTTTACGGTTTTGTTGCCATAGGCAATTAGCTAAACGGTGAGCCTGAATAGCATGAAACCCCTTTAAATTTAAAATAACAGTCAGGTAGGTTTCTGCGGCTGGGTCTCTATCTTTTACAGCTTTAATGTCTTCTGCGACAAAAGACAGCATGCGATCGCATTTTACAAATGATTGATCGAATAATTCACGAATAGTAAATGCAGATACAACAGCATCGGCCAATTTGTTAGCAACAATAAAGCTTAACGCCGAACCTAAACACTCATGGTTCAAAATACATGAATACACATGACTTGCTAAAAGTGGTTCGCGAGTGACGACTTCATTTGCTTCACTTCGAAGCTGTTGCCAAATTTCATGACGCATAATACTGAACTGCCTTAAATTGATATAAAAAAGAGCCTTTTGCTAAGTCTAACGGATTTAAAGCTCAAGGTGTTAACGCCTTAGTTATTTGTTCTGGTTATTAGGTATAACAAAGCACATTTAACAACTAAGTATTTAAAATTTAGTCAACCACGGTTAAATCGGCTGCACATACTAAATTTTTACCCGCAGTTTTTGCTTTGTATAATAAGTCATCGGCTTCTTTAACCATATTTTGTATTTTATAACTGTTACAAGGAATAACACTTGCCAGCCCAACACTAACAGTAAGTGTTTTACTTGGTAATGACAGCTCATTACAAATATTAAGCTGCTTTAGCTGCTCAACAATAGCATTAATAATTATTGTTGCTTGCTCAGAGTTTGTGTTGCCATAAACAAGTACAAACTCCTCCCCGCCAAAACGTGCGCAAATATCACTGGGTCTTTTTGTATATTGCTTAAGGACTGCCGCAACTTGTTTTAAACACTCATCACCTTGTTGATGACCATAAGTGTCGTTAAGTAGCTTAAAGTCATCTAAATCAATTAATGCCAATGAAAGAGGCATGTTTAAACGCTTGCACCTATTCCATTCTTGCTCTAAAAAGCTATCAAAATAACCACGATTAAATATATCAGTAAGCCCATCAATACTTGCCAGTTTCTGGACTTCTTCTTCAGCGAGCTTTCGCTCTGTAATATTTTGATGCGTAATTACATAATAAAAATCAGTACTGTACTTAAATGGTACTACGCGCATCATAAACCAGCGTTTTTCATCATCACTATGGCATGGGTATTCTAAATAAAACGCTTCTTGCTCTGCATTAATAACAGCATTAATTCCCTTCAATGCTCTTTCGCCTATTTCGTCACCATTGTCTGCTGCTTTTTTACAGGTAAATAATTTTCTTTTTCCCAAGCACCGCATGAGCAGTCATTTTCTTCACCAAAGTTTTGCCATCCTTTATTTATAAAAACCATTTCTCCTTCTTTATTAATTACAACAACCTGCTCTGGCATAGTGTCCAAAACTAACTTTAAAAATAATTTATCATCTAGCACGCTTACCTTCAGACTTATAAGAATAATTGTCTGAAAGTATATGTACTTAGCGTTTTTTTGACAAAAATAAATGCGTACTTTTCTTTAAATTTATTATTTACCCAATCAAAGAATAAAAATGATACGACAGCAACACTCATTTTAAACCTGAACGAAAATTAAATAAAACACATTAAAATCAGTAGTTAAACACACATGACATACACAGTGTCATATGCCAAACTGCTCACTGGCATATTCATGACGGCGTAAAAAATAATAATAAACGCTAAATTAGCATCATCAACTCAACAAGGATAACGATGATGAAAAACGACATATTAAATACTAAAAAACTCGGCTATAAATTTTATTTTCAAGATGGCGACAATCAAATAGCCTGTTTTGGAAGTTACTTTACTGGTAAAGAAGAGGTGTACATAAATGATGATTTATTTAGTAAAAAGCGCAATGTAAATTGCACAAGCACCCACTCTTTTGATTTTGAGAGCTCACAGTACCAAGTAAAGTTTGACATGCTCAACATACTCACAGGCCGAATGGAGTGCACACTTTATAAAGATACAAAAGTCGTTGCCAAACAAATTCAATGCAGTCTTCCTGACGATCCTAAAAAGGCTTTCTTTTTTATTGCTGGTTGCGCATTAGGCGGTGCAGTGTTTGGCTATGCAACTGCAACCATTGTTGAACTATTTGTAGGGAAGCTTTAACGTGCAATTAAATCCTACAACTGTTAAATCACTCAGAGGCCAGTTAAATTGGACTCAGCAGCAACTTGCTGACGCCTGCGATGTTAGTTTAAGAACAATTCAACGGATAGAGAAAGAAGGTGCAGCATCAAAAGAAACAACAATGGCTTTATGTGCTGTATTGGAAGTACGCCAAGGTGAATTAATTAAACTTGAAGATAACACTAACTCTTGCGATGTTAGTCCAGTTTTAAAGACGCGTAATATAACCTCAATTTTAGCACTATCGTCAGTAGTCAGCTTTATATTGGGGATGATCACTGTATTTTTTATAATGAGTTGAGGCGCTAAAAAATGTCAGAACGTAAAGAAAAAGAATTACGAGGCCATATCACATTAATAGCCATAATAAGCGCAGTAATAATTTTAGGGTTAGGGATAAACGTTGGCTCAATGCTATAAAAAAGCCCCAAACGTGGGGCTTTTCATTATCTACAAGTCGTTTTGTTTAAGGTTTATTTAAAAACACTGTCAACTTTCACTACTTCAATATTGTTAGCCGGAATAGCTAATGCGTAATCGGCAATAACTTTATCCTCTGCAACAAGCGCCGCTGGTTTTTCTGTGTTGTAAACCATTGGCGATGTTTGCTCTGACACTAAACGTTTTTTCATGTCTTCACCGTCACCGGTAATAAACACGTACTGCACGTTATCGGTTTGTAGATTATCTTTAATCACACGATTCACATCAGCAAGCGTTAGCTTTTCAAGTTTACTTGTTACATATTTTACAAACGATTCTGTGTTATAAAATTCGCTATCAAGTGCATAACCTAACTGGCGGTTTTGACTTGCTACAAGCTGCGGCACGTAGTTAATTAAAAAGTTACGTGTTGCCTCAAAGTCTTTTTCGGTTAAGCCGTTTTTAATAAGCTTATCCAGCTCAAATAATGCGGTACGCGTTGCAAAGTGCGCGTCGTTGTTAGAGCGAAGTGGGCGCAACCATACTTGGAATATTTGCTCAGAACGCCCTAAATTTGCATCAGGCTTAGTTTGAAACATACCACGTGGGAAGTATTCAATATATGCGTAATCGCCGTAGTTCATACCGCGCGTTTGACGAATTCGCTCATATAAGTATGAGTTAGAGCTACGATGCTCACCAAAATACGAACGCACAAGCCAAAGGGCAGTCCAATCTTCGCTGCTGCGAATAGTATCAATTGGGAAGCCAAACGACACTGCCGTCGATTGCGCTGATTTTTCTACAATCGTTGCATGATGGCCTTTAAGTACTGGTGCATCAGGAATACTTAAACGGCTTTGCTCGCCTTTAGGTAAGGTTGCTAAATCGCTCATAATATTTGCTTTAAGCGTTTTTGGCACGGCGCCAATTAAACCCAGTGTTAGTTTAGATTGAGTAAGCTCTGAATTGTAAAATGCTTTTACATCATCAAGCGTTAATCCTTCTAAATCAGAAATATCACCGTAGTTGTAGCTTTCATATGGGTGGCCTTTGTAAAGCGTGCTGTAGAGTACTTCTTTACCTAGCTCTTCATCGTTAGATGCTTTTAATCCCGACTTAATACCGTCGATCATTTCTTTTTTAAGGCGTTTAAAGTCATCGTCTCTAAAGCCTGGGTTAAGTAATTGTTCGCTTACAAGTGCATACCAAGTTTCAGCGTTATCTTTATGAATACGCCCTTGGAACGACAGCATTTCTTTGTCAATCTGATAACTAAAACTGCCTGCAAGTGGATAAAGCGCTTTTTGAATTTCTTTGTAGCTGGTACTTTGCGACCCACCTTGAGCAAGCATTGCGGCGGTAAGCGCAGCTACACCTTTTTTACCTTGAGGATCAGCAGCTGCCCCTGTATTAAATAAAAAGTTTACATCAATCAGCGGCGAGCTATTGGTTTTATCAAGCACTTTAAATACAGGTGCCTCTGGGGCTTGTTCAAGTTTTGCAACTACTGCACTTAAACTCGCCTCTTCTGCAAACCCCGGTGCTTTATCAAGTGCCGACATAGTTACAGTAGTACGCGTGTTATCTACAAAGTATTTATTAGCAACCGCTTTAATATCTTCTGCTGTGATGTTGTCGGCTGATTTATAAAGCTGGTTAATAACCTCAGGGTCGCGCTCAAAATGCATGTAACTTGCAAGCGTTGATGCAATTGCTTGCGAAGAATCTAAACCATTAATAAAGCCATATTTAAGGTTGGACTTTAAGTCACTTAATTTTTGTGCATCGACCAACTCTGTTCTGGCTTTTGCATAAGTGCGGTTAATTGCATCACGCGCTTTTGCTAAATCATCTGCGTTTTCTACTTTTACAAATACATGCAGTAAGCCTGGATCTTTGGTTTCTGGATTATAAGTAAACATTTGACTCGCTATTTGTTTATCAACAACGAGCTCTTGATATAAATCTGAGTTACTTGAAAAATAAAGCTGCGAGATTAAATCAAGTGCAGCTCTGTCTTTTTTTGCGGGTTCCCACGCAGCACCTTTATACGATACCAATAGCCAATGCCCCGGCAAGGCTTTATTTTGTTCATGCAAATATTTAGGAGCTTGCTGTTTTGGCTCAGCTTTAATATCGGCAACGTAATTGCCTTTTTCCCAACCACCCCAGTGTTTTTTAACCATTGCCATTGTGGCTTTTGGGTCAACATCACCCACAATAACTAGCGATACATATTCTGGCTTATAAAACTTATCAAAAAACTCTTTACCGTAAGCCATTTGGTCTGGCATGGCTTCTATGTCTTCAAAAAAGCCCATTGTGGTGTGTTTATAAGTGTGCTTTTCAAAAGCCTCTGCACGCACAGCACTTAACAACTTACGAATTGGACTGGCGTTATTTTTTAAGTACTCACCTTTTACCGTCAATGCTTCGGTTCTAAATTGCTCTTCGGTGTAGGTTAAGTTTTGGAAAATATCAGCTTCAATCTCAAGTACTTTATCAAGGTGCTGCTTTGAAAAGTTTAAATGGTAGTTAGTGTAATCGTTGGTAGTGTATGCACGGTTATCAACCCCTGCATTTTTGAATATGGCGGTGTATTCGTCTTGTGGAAATTTTTTAGAGCCTTTAAATACCATATGTTCAAAAAAATGAGCAAAACCAGTTTTACCCGCTTCCACTTCATTGCGCGAGCCAACAGAAACCGGTATTTGCAGCGAAACGACATCAGGGTAATCCGTTTTTACAACCATTACACGTAAGCCATTCTCAAGCTCTTCAATTAGGTAATCTTGTGAAAAAACACGGTCATCAGCTTTTTTTATTTGTTCTTGTTTTGCTGTTTGCGTTGTTTCATTTTTTTGCATTGCACAGCCAGTTAAAGCGAGTGATACCGCAAGGCTTGTTGCTAATAGTTTAAATTTCATAATTGTCCTTTAGTAAATTGAGCAAAGTTGTTGTCAAAATATTTACAATTTCACTACTAATTATGCCCCAAAGCCAATGAATATAAGAGCCCTCAGTCGCTTTATTATGTAAACAACTGTGTCATGCACTTAATTTAGGAACTCCTTTGTATGAATAATCCTCACGTTGCTTGAAAAACTTTCACTTAAAAAATCTATCTAGACGTCTAAATGGCTGCTATATTTAATCCATCAACCATTGAGCTGGAATGAGGATTATGGCTTTATCACTTCAAGAGAAAATTGAGGACACTAATCAAGGTGTTTATCTTATTGGCACAACGCCACCCAAAATAGGCACTGATAAAGCGCAGTTAAAAACCATTGCAGAAAAACTATTAGGCCGCTTACACGAAATTGAATACGACGGTGTTGTTATTTACGATATTCAAGATGAGAGTAGCCGTACTAATCAGGCTCGTCCGTTTCCATTTAAGCAAACTGTTGATCCGCGTGAATACAGTAAGTTGTTAAAAGACTTATCACGCCTAGATGTAATTACCTACAAAAGCGTAGCGCAACGCGGTGAGGCTGAATTTAAAGAGTGGCTAGATGAAACTAAAAACGAGTTTGATTTAAAAAATGTCGTTTTAGTAGGTAGCCCATCGTCGGAAGGTGATATTAAACTAAGCCTGCCTGACGCTTATAAAACATTAGCTGAGCAAAGTGATGACTTCTTTTTAGGAGGCGTAACCATTGCAGAGCGACATGCAAGCAAACGCAATGAACACGAACGCTTAATAGAAAAAACAACACAAGGTTGCCAATTTTTTATATCGCAAGCGGTTTATAATGCTCAAGCTACTATTGATTTAATAACAAGTTACGCGCGTACCTGCAAGGCACAAGGCGTTATACCAAAACGTATTATACTCACGTTTACACCATGTGGCGGTGAAAAAACCCTAGAGTTTATGCAGTGGTTGGGTATTTCAGTACCAGAGGCGACCAAATGGCGCATGCTTGACGCAGACAACACCTTGAGTGAATCGGTGCGTATTTGCCGCGAAAATCTCGATTCAATTTTAAAAAGCTGTGCACACCTAGACGTGCCACTAGGTTTAAACATTGAAAGCTTAACAAACCGTAAAGAAGAAATTGACGCATCAATTAACCTATACCGTTTATTAAAAGCAACTATGGAGCTCAACCTAGCTGAGAAACAAATAGCGTAAAGTTAAACTAATTTACACCCTTCTTGGCAAGCTAATGCTTGCCTTTTTTACCTCACCAGCTTATTAAGTAAACAACTCAAAAAAATTAAATACACACCCACTTTGCTATTACTTCAAACATACTTTCAACCTTAATGGGCTTTGAAATATAGCCATTCATACCGCAGTCTTGCGCCTTTAATAAATCCGTTTCTCTTGTATTAGCAGTCATTGCAATAATGGGTAAATTTTTAAACTTTGCTTGTTTTTTTATTTCTATGGCTGCCGTATAACCATCCATTCTAGGCATTTGGCAGTCCATTAACACACCATCGTAAGTTTTATGTTTTAGCGCATCTAATGCCTCAAGGCCATCGTTAGCAATATCAACAATTAAGCCATTTTTACGCAGTATTTGTGTTGCTACTTGTTGATTAAGCGGGTTATCTTCAACCAATAAAATATGAATGCCTTGCAGTTTTGTAGTGTTGTTTTGTGTATTTAAGCTCTCTTGTGATTCTGGTTTTTTTAGTGTTTTTATATGCATAATTTGTAAAAGTACGTTATGCAAAGTACTTTTAATTATTGGTTTTATGAGTACTTTATAAGTGTTATTACCAAACCCTAGTAGGCTTTCGTTTAGCGCTTTATTTTCACAAGGCGCTATTACAATTAGCTTTTTTGCATTTAATTTAAGCTTATTGCGCAAAGACTGCGCAGCACTATCATGATTTAAATTTAAAGTTCGCCAATCTATAAATATAAAATCGTAATCATGTGGCATGCCTAGCCGGTCTAATACTTGGTTGATGTTATTTACAGTGTCAAATTTTACTTCAAAACCTAAAAGCAGCGTTTGTAATGATGTTAACTGACTATCTGAACTCTCAATAACAAGTGCTCGCTTGGCTCTAATTTGTGATATTTCAAACTCATTTTGCTTAGTCGAATAATTGAGTGGAATAGTAAAACTAAAGCAGCTTCCCTTATTTAATTTGCTGTTTACTGTAATATCGCCCTGCATTAGTTCGACCAATGTTTTGCTTATTACCAAACCAAGTCCCGTTCCACCAAACTTTCGGGTTGTCGATACATCAGCCTGAGTAAAAGGTTTAAATAGTGAGTCAACTTGTGTTTGGGTCATCCCAATGCCGTTATCTGAAATAGAAAAAGCAACACTGCAATAACTATCTACTTTCTGAACTAGTTTTACAGCTAATATGACCTTACCCCGTGTTGAAAATTTAAGTGCATTATTTAACAGATTTAATAGTACTTGGTTGAGTCTTAATGCATCACCAATAAAAAAGTCAGGCAGTAAGGGGTCAATATCAAACACCACTTCAATTTTTCTTTGTGATGCTAGCGTGCTAATAATATTTACAAGATTTTCTAGGAAGGTATTAAAATTGAATTCTTTTTGTTCTAGCTCTATTTTACCCGCTTCAACCTTTGAAAAGTCTAAAATATCATTAATTATTCCTAATAAAGACTCTGCCGAATAATGAATTTTTTCAACATAGTCGCGCTGTTTTTCCGAAAGCTCAGTATCTAAAGCCAAATAAGCCATGCCTATTATGGCGTTCATCGGGGTGCGAATCTCATGGCTCATGTTTGCTAGAAAGTCTGATTTAGCCTCATTCGCAGCTTCTGCATCTTGTTTAGCCAGTTCAAGGTCGTGAGTTCTGTTAGCAACCTCCTTCTCCAAATTTTCAGCCGCACCTTTGAGTACCTTATTGGCTTCGTAAAGCTGTAACGATTTGGCTTCAAGTAGTTTTTCAGCTTCTTTTCGTGCCAAACGCTCTCGTTCTAATCTGCGCTGTAAAAGAGCTACATCCATATTTAACCGACCAGAGTTAAGTTAAATGTAGCAACTTGATGATCGTCACTGATATCGCTGCGTATGCTGATATTTTCCTTAAAATGCTCGGCTGCACCTTCTATTAACCCCTCAGCGAGCACTGCAAAGGGATTACTCGAATGGTAAACCATCTGCATTTGAGTATCACTTAATCGCTTGGTTTGAAAACTAGGTAACTCAACGTCGGTGTACAATTTTTCCACTTCTATATGCACGTGTCTATCTATGGTATCTAAAAAATCAAACGTGGTAGTGAGGTTTTCAAAAAACTGTGGATAGTAAACCAAGAAGCGCGTTAACAGATATTTTCCGTACTCTTTAACCAGTACATCTACTGGAACATCGACGATGTTGCTCAACGAAGTCACTAATTTTAAAAGCTCTTGCTTGTTATAGTTACCAACGCTGGTGTAAATCCCATTGGAATCAAGTTCGTTTTGTTCAATAATTTGATCGGCAACGGCAGGTGAAAATGTGCTTTCGACCATTTCTAAAAATTCAGTAAAAATAATACCTTTCATCGCTCTACCAATCTATTAGTCGTAGATTAAGTATAGATTTAAACTGTAATAATGCACATTTGTAAGAAGAAAAAACACTTACAAAGTATTGCGATTTAAAGGGGGGATTATTTATTTTGCCGCTTTATGTAAAAGTGACCATTAAAATAAGCGCAGCTGATGTGTATAAAATTGCTAAATACTATTTAAAACTCATTTTTTATTAACTAAATGGGGCGATTAACTGCCCCATGCTATTGGCTATTATTTACGGCGCCTGCTTGGAGCCCTTTTTCCTGTAATACGTTTTTTATCGCGATCTTTACGCGCTTTGTTGGTGTTTTTTCGGTTATCTTTAGGGGCTTTGTTTAAGTCAGGCTCATAACCTTCTAACCATTGCGGTGCTAAACGCGTATCAAGCAGTACTTCAATTTCTTCAAGTAACCATTGCTCGTCAATACTTACAAGCGACATTGCAAGGCCTTGCTCGCCTGCGCGACCCGTACGGCCTATGCGGTGGACATAGTCTTCAGCTATGTATGGCAATTCAAAGTTAATTACGTATTTAAGCGCCGGAATATCTAAACCACGGGCAGCTACATCGGTGGCAACTAATACGCGAGTAGTACCTTCTTTAAAGTTTTGTAGTGCACGGTCTCGCGCGCCTTGCGATTTATCGCCATGAATGGATTCTGTTTTTAAACCGTCTTTACACATTTCTTTGGCAAGCTTATCGGCCATTTGTTTGGTGCGCGTAAATATAAGTACTTGGCGCCAATTTTTCATGCCGATCATATGCGATACAAGTTCGCGCTTACGGTCTTCATCAACAGCGTAAATAATTTGCTCTACTTCAACGGCGGCTGAGTTACGTTTATCAACTTCAATCAGCTCGGGGTTTTTAAGTAGTTTTTTACTTAGCTCAAACACGCTGTCATCGAATGTGGCTGAGAACAATAACGTTTGGCGATCGCCTGGAATATGGCGCAAAATACGTTTTATTTCATCAATAAAGCCCATGTCGAGCATGCGGTCGGCTTCATCAAATACTAATGAATCAACACTAGAAAGCACCACACTGCCTTTGACTATATGATCGAGCAAACGACCTGGTGTTGCCACTATCACTTGCGCCGTTTTAAGTGCTTTAATTTGCGGGCCAATACTTGCGCCGCCATACGCTAAAGCACCCTGAACATTACTGCCTTGAGCGTATTTTTCAAAGCTTGCAAACACTTGCTGAGCAAGCTCTCGCGTAGGCGTTAAAATGACCACTCGGGCAATGCCTTGCTCATCTTTTTTTGGTGTATTTAAAAGCTTATGTAGTAGTGGCAATACAAAGGCGGCTGTTTTACCTGTGCCAGTTTGCGCGCTGCCCATTACATCGTTGCCCGCGAGAATTGGCGGAATAGTTTTAATCTGAATTGCGGTTGGCGTAGTGTAATTATTTTGCTCAATCGCTGTTAATAATAACGGGTCGAGATTAAGTGATGAAAATGATGTAGCAGACATAGGCTTAGCTTTAAAATAACAAAGAGCGCCATTATACCTGAGCTTTAGCAATAAAAAAGGCGCTATCAATAGCGCCTCATTTAAATGCTGATTTTAAACTGGTTTTAAGGTCGCTTTTCGCTCATTATAAAATGCGATTAAGTCATCAACCGTTGCTTGGCAGTATTCACGAATACCCGAAACCACCATGTGCTTTTCACCAAAACCAACTTTTTCGCCGTTTTCTAACAGGTTAAAACGCAGGGTAATTTTGCCGCGCTTACCTGTATATTCAAAGCTTGGCTCTGCAAATTCAAGCGTTGGTGCTTTAATCTCAATGTTATCAAGGTTAATAATCATCGATTCGTAAATAACCATAGGGCGCGCTGGGTTAATCATTACATCTTGCTTACCCATTAGCGGAATAATGACATGTGGGAATGCCGCACCAGAAAACTCAACATAGTTTTTTATTAGGCTATTTGTAAGTGTTGGGCATTTGCTGGTTTTGCCTTCGCGTTTTACCTTTAAAATTACCTTATCGCCGTTGGTTACATCAAACTCATCATCCCCTTGTGGAAAATTAAGTTTGGTATTTTCGTCAACCATGCCAGCAAAGGTAAACTCCATTCGCTCACTTATACCGTAGCGGTCTAACACTAAAGAAAAAAGTAAGTCTCCTGGCGCGCAAAACTTTTTGGCATCTTTATCATGAAGTGGATTGTAATCATCTGCAACGCACTTTGCGAAACGACACCCTTGCTCACGAGAGATAGAAACATAGTCAGCGTGCTGCTGAAAGTAAGGACTTAACATAGTTTGTTCACTGCTTAAACTGCTTATAACTTACCCATACTACCAGAAAAAATTTAAAGAGAGGTCGAATCACTTACAAAATGATACAACTTACTTTTGTTTTTGTTTTGCTTGCTTTTGTTTTTATTGATAATTTGCTCTTAAGCCAACAATAACTAAGGGATTAATCATTATGCTTCGTATTTTTGCTGTAACCTGTGTGCTAACTGCACTAACTGGGTGTTCTGGCGTTACTTACCATACCAATATAAACAACGATGTTTTAGGTGATGAAATTGGTACTTATGTAAAGAAAAGAGATCTGCATCAATTTTATAGTGACCAACAAGCCCATGAAAGCGGTGCTTCATTATTAGGCCGAATTAAAGGCGAGAGCTGTAATGGAGATGGCCGAGGTGCAAACAGTAACGTTAGTTACAATCGCGCTAAATCAAGTGCCATAGATTCACTTAAAGCGGATGCAATGCGCAGAGGCGGTAATGCCTTTACTATTAATTCTTGTAGAGAAACTCCTCAATCTTATTGCGACATTTCGGTTACTTGTACTGGTCAAGCTTACGACTTGAAATAAATGCAGTAATACCAGAACTAATTAACACTGGCTCCCTAAAACAAAAAAGCCGAGCTTATTTAATAAGATCGGCTTTTTAAAAAGTATGACTAAAGATTATGCGCTTGGGTATGTGCGGTACGCACGCTCAATATTTTTAGCCTGCTTTTTAGAAATACCTAAATGAGCGAGTGCTACACGTAAACGCGCACGTGATAGGTCAGAGCCTAAAATTTCCATTGCATCAAGTACCGACGTTGATGACGTTTTACCCGTGATTGCTACAAATATTGGCTCTAAAAAGTCTTTAATTTTAAGCTCGTGGAATGTGGCAACCTCTTTTGCAATGGCAAAAATAGCTGGCTTATCAAAACTACGTAAGCCTTCTAATTGCCATACAAAAAATTGTAGTGCTTGGCGTATTACATTTTCGTCGGCTTTGCCCGCCGTTAACAGTGCTGGGTCGTAAGTTGGAATACCACCTACAAAATGACCTGCTAAATCAACCATATCCGACAGCGTATTAATACGCGTTTTAGCTTCTGGTAATACTTTAGCTAGCATTTCGCCGTTAAACTTCCAATCAACAAAGCGCTGCACAAGCTCTTCGTCAGTCAAGTTTTCGCGGATCCACGTCCCGTTTAACCAGCTTAACTTATCTACGTCAAATACTGGGCCACCAAGCGATACACGTTTCATGTCAAAGTGTTCAATCATTTCATCAAGTGTGAACTTTTCACGCTCGTCTGGCATTGACCAGCCCATGCGGCCTAAGTAGTTAAGTACCGCTTCTGGTAGGTAACCCATTTCTTTGTAGTAATTGATACTTGTAGGGTTTTTACGCTTAGAAAGCTTTGACTTATCTGGGTTACGTAATAATGGCAGGTGCCCAAGAACTGGCGCTTCCCAACCAAAATCTTCGTAAAGCTTTAATAATTTAGGTGCTGAGTTAATCCATTCTTCACCACGGAAAATATGGCTAATTTGCATGTGGTGATCGTCTACCACATTTGCTAAGAAATACGTTGGGAAGCCATCGGCTTTTAATAGCACTTGCATGTCTACGTTTTCCCACGGAATCTCAATCTCGTCGCGTAGGTAGTCGTTGAACTTAAAGGTCCCTTCGCTTGGAATTTTCATACGTATAACGTAAGGCTTACCTGCAGCTAGGTTAGCTTTAATTTCGTCTTCTGTGTGGTTTAAACCACGACCGTCGTATTTAGGACGCAGACCTTCAGCCATTTGCTCTTCGCGCATTTGGTCAAGCTCTTCGCTTGTTGCAAAACAGTAAAATGCTTTGCCTTGCTCAACAAGTTGGTGTGCGTATTTTTTATATAAATCGCTACGTTCAGACTGACGGTAAGGGCCAAATTCACCGCCTACATCAGGGCCATGATCCCACTCAAGACCTAACCAACGTAGGCTATCCATTATCGCTTGTTCCGACTCAGGTGTGCTTCGTACTTGGTCTGTATCTTCGATACGAAGAACAAATTCGCCGCCTTGCTGCTTAGCAAAACAGTAGTTAAATAATGCAATATAAGCGGTGCCAAGATGCGGGTCACCAGTAGGTGACGGGGCAACACGAGTACGGATTGTCATGATAATGTCTCTTTAAATAAGTGAGATAAAAATTAAATGAATCGTTTAAGCAGCTACTTTATTTAAGTACGCAATAATATCGTTAGATTCGTAAAGCCATTGAGTTTGGCCATTTTGCTCTATACGTAAACAAGGCACTTTTATTTTGCCACCTTGTTCTAGTAGCTCTTGACGATATTGCTCATTGTCTTTTGCATCGCGTGTTTCTATGTTTAAGCCTTCGCGCTTAATAGCACGGCGTACTTTCACACAAAACGGGCATGCTTTAAATTGGTAAAGTTTAAAATGAGAGGTTTGCAGATCAAGCTTGGCTTGCTCTTCGCTTGCACGCTTTTTACTACGAGGAGTAAATATAAAATTAAAGAATAAAATTATACAACCTAAAAACCAACGAACGAATTTCATGCTTAATACTCTGACTACAACAATTTAAGGAGCCAGATTTTAGCACAAATTTACAATCAAAAAAGCTCAATACTATTGAGAAATCCTGACTTCTTTGCTGAGCGTAAGTTCGTGACATGATGTCACCTTATTCCGTCCTGTTTTTTTTGAGTGATATAACGCTATGTCGGCTTGGTTTACTATGCTTGAAACGGTATCAGCGCTTTGTAGTTCTAAAAAGCCAATGCTAATTGTTAACTGCTGTATGTGCTCAAAATCATGACTGGCTACTCGCTGTCGTAAACGGGAGAGTGCATTAAGTGCATCCGTATTTGTTTGCGACTGAAACACTATTGCAAACTCTTCCCCTCCGTATCTAAAAGCATAATCTTCAATTCTAAAATTATTTTTTATGAGTTTAGCAACTTGTGCAATTACACCGTCACCAACTACATGGCCAAATGTATCGTTAACATTTTTAAATAAATCAATGTCAACAATGGCTAAATACCAACAGCGTTTTGTATCTGCTTTCTCTCGGGGTAATAAAAAGCCATTACCGGTGACTATTTCCATTACTTTTTTGTCAAAGGTTTGCCGATTTAAAAGCCCCGTTAAAGGATCAAGCCGCGACTTATGCAAAATCCATAATTGATTCGCATACACATTTAAAATGTACATCGCTAATGCACTTATTCTATCGGTTATTAACTGCTTGGTTTTAATTATTAAAACACCCAGAATGGTATCGCTATGATTAACCGGGATGTATGTTGTTACATCATCAGTCGTATGAATAACCCTTGTTTTACTAGGTGTTGCTTTATTGAGTATTAATTGGGCTTGACTGGGCTCTAAGTATGTTAAGTTGCTGTGTGTGTTTATCAGTATTGGTGGGGCTTGCAAGGTAACGTGCTTGTTTATGTAAATCGCAAAATTATTTACGCTTAGTAAGTCACCTAGCACGTCTATTAAAGCCGAATCTAAATGGCTTTCGTCTTCCTGACAAGTGAGTTCGACTACCCACTCGTGGCCACATGAATTGGCTTGCATTGCCACACCCAATTTGAATAATTTTTAACCATTGTAGACGTAATCTATAACTTTACTAAATAATTAGACAGTTAATTAAAATACATGCTTTTTAGCTAAGCATTAAAGTAGTACCAAATCATCCCTATGCAATACTTCTGCCCCAGCGTCATAACTAAGTAACTGTGCAATATTTTTTGAATGTGCGCCTTTAATTTTATTAACCTCCGAGCGACTAAAGCGGGTTAAACCACGCGCAATTACTTGGTTATTTGTATCAATCAAATCTATTAAATCACCACGCTCAAAATCCCCAAAGGCACAAGTGACTCCTTTGGCCAATAAACTTGCCCCATTATTTTGCAGCGCACGAATAGCGCCTGCGTCTATTGCTATTTGCCCATTACTTTTAGGCCCGGCTAATAACCATTTTTTGCGACCATCTTTAGGCGCTGTCAACTTTAAAAAGCGAGTACCCGGTAATTGCTCGCTCATGCATTTTAAAATAACGTTGCTGCCAGCGCCTTTGGCAATAATAACTTCAACGCCTGCACGCCTTGCTATATCAGCCGCTTGCAGCTTTGTTGCCATACCGCCAGTGCCTAAGTTAGTACCACTGCCACCAGCAAGTTGACGCAGTTCATCGTTTATGTGAGTTACTTCGTCAATAAGTTTTGCATCGGCATTGGTGCGCGGATCGCTGGTAAACAAGCCGTCTTGATCGGTAAGTAATAGTAATTTGTCTGCATTAGCTAATATAGCCACCAAGGCCGATAGGTTATCGTTATCACCCACTTTTATTTCGCTCGTCGCCACCGCATCGTTTTCATTTATAATAGGCACCACGTTGTAACTAAGTAAGGCCGTTAATGTATCGCGTGCGTTTAAGTAGCGCTCCCTGTCATCAACATCAGCGCGTGTTAGCAGCATTTGCCCTACGTTTACACCATACAAGGCAAACAAACTTTGCCATATATGAATAAGTTGGCCCTGCCCAATGGCGGCTAACATTTGTTTATCCGCTAAGCTCGTACCACAGGATTTTAATAGTTGCTCACGGCCTGCAGCTACGGCGCCGCTCGATACTATAACAACCTGATGCCCCTGCTTTTTAAGCTCGCAGCATTGGCGAACTAACTCAACCATATGAGCTTTATCTAGTTTATCGGTGCCACCAGTTAGTACGCTTGTACCTAACTTTACAACTATTATCTGTTCCCTTTGCATTGTTTTTAGCTATTAAAATTTTATTATGATTTAACTTATACCAGCTCGGTATTTTTGAACAAGTTAAAAATATTCATGCTAGGATCGCGCTATATTTTATTGTTTAAATTACGTCTTATGCCTGCCAGTTTATGTTTAATTATTGCCACTTTTTTATGGGGCAGTTCGTTTATAGCGCTTAAATACGCCATTGCCATTTACGATCCAGCGTTAGTGATATTTTTACGTATGCTTACTACGCTCGTTATTTCATTGTGTTTATGGCGTTATGTTATTCGCTTTGAATATCAAAAAGGTGATTGGAAGTATTTAGTGGGCATGTCACTTGCTGAGCCGTGCTTGTACTTTTTATTTGAAGGGCACGCAATGGAATATACATCGGCATCTCAGGCGGGTGTTATTGTGTCGTGCTTGCCAATAATAGTGGCGTTTTTAGCATTTTTTATGCTCAAAGAATACATAAGTAAAGCCATTGTAGTGGGCTTTACGCTATGTATTGGCGGCAGTATTTTACTTACGCTACTCTCGCCAAGTTCAGAACAAGCACCTAATCCTATTTTGGGTAACTTTTTAGAGTTAATGGCTATGGTGTGCGCTGCATTTTATACTGTTAGTATTAAGCACTTAGCAAACCGGTATTCACCACTGACTTTAATTGCATTACAAGGCATTAGCGGGAGTTTGTTTTTTGCCCCCTTTTTATTTTTTATTGACCTACCCAGCGAAAATCAACACGACCTAACGGCACTTATGAGTATTTTATATTTAGGCTCTTGCGTTACTTTAGGCGGTTACGGTATGTACAACTATGCAATTAGCAAGGTATCGGTGCTTACTGCGGCGGCGTATTCAAATTTAATTCCTATTTTTACACTTATCTTATCGGCCATTATTTTGGGAGAAGTACTTACACTTTGGCAGTGGCTTAGTATTTTTGTGGTATTTATTGGCGTTATGGTTAGTCAGCGCCATCAAGAGCTTGTTGTTGATATACCACTTAGTGAATCTGGTGAAGATATTTCTGCCGATACCAATAACCTCAAATCGGTGCCCGATGCTAATGCATCAAAGGGATAACAGGTAAGTAAATAAAGCCCCGGTGTGCGTAAAAAGTCATGCTGCGATTGATGAATTATATCAACCGCCGTGACTTTATACTGCTGTAACTCCCCGCTTTGTAACTGCATAGTAAACTGCTCCCCTACTTTGGCGTGCTGTAAAAACGCAAAGTGGGTGTCGTTATGACCTGCTATTAGCGCTCCCTTCTGGCGATTGCCCAATTCCCCCGCGGGCAAAAAATGGCTTGGTGCAAATGCTAAATTTCGACCACTCGCACCACCAAGCACACTTAACGTTTTATTATGCGATGGAAAGTGAAGCTGCGCGGTTACAAAACTGTCAGCATAAAACCACGGTTTTACTTTTTTACCAGGCTCTGCAAGCGCTTGCTGCCACGCATGCTCAATCAACACTTGTGCAAGCCATGCCTTTGCTTGCATATACACACCGTGGCCAAACAAGCTGAGCCCAGCAATTAATAGCCCTGCACTTAACCACTTTTTCATGTTTTAACGCGTCTTTTTAATTTAAGAGCACCAAACGTTATAAGTAACATACTACCCAACATTATATGCAGCCTACTTTGACCATCGGTTTGCGGCAAACGCATTTCCATCCCTTGCGGTACTTGGTTAGCGGCTTGCGCTGTTTGATCTGCAACGTCTTTAATTTGAGTGTGTTCAATGGCAATAAACGCAGTAAATGGACTTAAAAGCTGATGCGTTAAAGCTAATTTTTGCACCTCGTCTTTAACACTACTTTGCTCGTTGTATAAAAGTAACGATTTAATTTTTTGACGCGCCCACAGTTTTGCTATGCCTTTGGCTTGAGAGCTATTTTGTGTGCTTAATTTAATACTTAAAGGCCCTTGTGCTGTTTGCCCTGTCAGTATCACACTTTTAGCATCATTAAGCTTTATAGCAACCATAACTGGCTCACCAAAATATAAATCAGGCAGTGGTGACGGCCAAAAATCTAAGCTGTTACCGTTTTCATCGCTTAAAGCGAGGTCTGTAATGGCTGGGTGGGCGAGCTTATCAAATAACTGCTGCATTTTAGGCTGTACTTCTTGTGTGCTGCCAATAAAAGTAAATGTGCCTTTGCCTATATCGGCTGCACGGCGCATAAAAAAGCTATTAGGCGCGCTACCAATTCCTACCGTAAATAAACGGCTATCACCTAATTTAGCCTGAATATTTTTAAATAAAGTAGCTTCGTTACTTACACTGCCGTCGGTTAAAAACACCACTTGGCGTACAAAGCCATCAAACGTACTGCCATCAAGTACCGCATCAAGCGCGCCTTGGATTTCGGTGCCACCATCGGCTTCAAGGCTGTAAATAAAACGCTCTGCTCGGCGTAAGTTAAAATCACTGGCTATAAGAGGCCTATCACTCATGGCGGTAACATTATTATCAAAACCAATAATGTTAAAACTGTCGTCGCTTTCAAGTAACGACAGGGCATAAAATAATGCCTTTTTGGCCTGCTCAATAGACTGCCCATGCATTGAGCCCGATGTATCTACTACAAATACCATTTCTCGGGGTAAGCGCTGAGTTTGCGTAAAATGATCTCCAGGCGGCATTAACATAGCAAGGCCATAGCGGTCTGCGTTTTCAAACTGCTGGGTAAAAAAGGCAGCTTGCGCGTTTTCTTTTTGAAGCGGCTTAAACGCTAAAACAAAGTCACGATTAGCCCCATTTGTATCGTTCAGTGCTATTTTATATTGCCCAAACGCGGGATTATTAACATTAATACGGTGATGTTTAGAGGTTATATCAACAAGCTCTAATCCCACATCTATGTCTATGTTTAAAGTAAACTCACTGCTAGGTGCATCATTATTTTTTTGAACGTTATATACCGGTCTTAGCCAACCACTGGGCGCTAAGTTTTGATCCATAAGGCTTGAACTAGGCTGTTCTAATGTGCCATTTATTGCATGGTAGCGCGGCGTAATTGTGGTAGGGAAACGAATGGTAAAAGTGCCACTGCGGTAATTAATAATTTCTTGATACTCAAGCTCAATGGCCACCTGTTCACCAGGGCCAATATTTGCCACATTAGTGACAAACATATTTGCCCGTTGTTGACGCACCAATGCAGCCTGCTTTCCTGCCTTTTGAGCTTGTGCGTATTTTTTTTCGGCCTCAATTTTTTTATCTATGTGCCCTTTAATAACGCGCTCACCAATACGCATTGTCATGGCGTGCACTGCACTTTCGTCGGGTAGTGGAAACACATAACGAGCATTCACCGCAAATGGGTTTTCGTTTTGATAAGTTTGCTTAACGACAACATGGTTAATTAACCCTGTTACTGTCATATGAGCGTCGCTTTTTAATATTATGGCAGGGCTAACGGGCTTACCTAAGGTATCGGTTAGTTCAAGCTTTGGCGATTGCGCATAGCTGCTATTACTTGCTAATAGCGCTATTGCCATGAATATAAAAATGCTTGCCTTAACAAGCATTTTGGTTGGGTTACTCAACATAAAATCACTCCATCGAATGCTAAAATTAGTTACTCGCCGTTTGGCCATTTACAGGCGCTAGTGAACGGGTAGTCAGCGTTACTCGACGGTCAAAAAAGTTATCTTCTGTGGTATTGCTATTTGCCAATGTGTGTTGTTCACCAAAGGCTTGCGTACTTAAACGTTTGTGGCTAACGCCGTGTTTTATTAAATAACTTTGCACTGCATTTACACGCTTTTTAGAGAGCAGAAGGTTGGCTTGCTCATCGCCTCGTTGATCGGCAAAGCCACTTAAATCTAGGGCTAATTGAGGTTGGTTGTTTAAAAGTACAACTAGCTGGTCAAGCTGTTTAGCAAAGTGAGGCGCTATAGTGCTTGAACCCGTTTTAAATTGAACGGTCATCGCAAGTAGGTTATTAATTTGAGATTGTGTTAACTGCTCGTTTTGCTGTGCTAGCACCTCTAATTGCTGCTCTAACAGATTGTTATGATTAAGTACGTGTTGATAGTCGTTGGTTTTTTGTTTCATTACAGCCAAAGCGCGTTGTTGTTCGTCAATTTTGTTGTCGGCGACTTTTGCACCCCCAATTAAGCCACCAGCAAATGCGCCTATAAACGCGCCAATTGGTCCACCAACCACACCACCAATAATAGCGCCTGTTCCTAAACCTATTGCGGTTTCTTGAGTTGCTTCTTTTGAGGGCGAATGTTCAGATGCCGATGAAAATGTCGGAGTAGAAAAACCAGCAACAAGCGTTAGCGCGATTAATGTCTTCTTCATAATATGATCCTTAAAATTGATTTAACTTTGTGATGTTTTGTTTCGATAGGTGCATTAAAACAACACCAAGTGGCAACAAAGGGGAGCAAAAATGGCAAACCGCTGAGCAATTGTGGCAAAAAAAAGGCAATTGCCTTTTTAACCGTACATAGCTGAAAAACTTCGATATAGTGCGTTTTAAAATAAATAAGGGTGTGTAGAATGAAAAAAATAGCCATCATTGAAGATGAAACCGCCATTCGCGAAAACTACATGGAAATGTTAGGCGCACAAGGCTACCAAGTGAGTGGTTACAGCGACCGCATAACGGCAGAAAATGCATTTAAAGACGCACTCCCGGATTTAGCCATCGTTGATATAGGCCTTGGCCACGAAATTGATGGCGGCTTTTTACTGTGCCAAACCCTCCGTACCTTATCTAAAACGCTCCCTATTATTTTTTTAACCGCACGCGATAGCGAAATAGACACGGTTTGCGGCCTACGTATGGGCGCTGACGACTACTTAACAAAAGACATTAGCTTGGCACACTTAGCAGCACGAATAGGTGCATTATTTCGTAGAATGGAAGCCCTTGAACACCCCGCCGATGCCAATGCACTTATAACACGCGGGCAGTTAACGCTCGACACACAGCGCATGCAAGTATTTTGGCAACAGCAATTAGTGGATTTAACCGTGACCGAATTTTGGATGCTACATTCACTGGCGCAGCGCCCAGGCCATGTAAAAAGCCGTAACGATTTAATGAGCGATGCAAAAATATATGTGGACGACAGCACCATCACCTCTCACGTTAAACGCATTCGCAAAAAGTTTATAGCCCTCGACTCCCAATTTGATTGTATTGATACCGTGTATGGTATGGGTTATAGGTGGGAGCAACATTAATGCTTAGATTTGGCCTACGTAGTAAGTTTATTGTGCTTTCTTGTTTTTTATTTTTACTGCCGTGGCTAGGCTACGAGTACGTATGGGAAATGGAAAAGTTTTTACGCCAAGGCCAAGAAAAAACTCTCGTAGGCACAACGCGTGCACTTGCCACTGCTCTGCACGAACGCCCTGCCTTATTTGACGAGCAAACCAATTTTTTAGACCAAGTAATAAAAGGCCGCGATTTATACGCCTACAACTTAAAAAATCCTATTCAGCTCGACGGCAAACTAACCGACTGGGAACCCTACAAAGCGCTATTTTGGCATTACGATAAACGCTATTTACAAAAAACCAATAAAAACCACCAAGCCAGCGATTTGTCATTCGACCACATGGTAGGCAAATTTGATAACTACTTATATGCCGTTTTTAATGTGACCGACAACACACTTATTTATCGTGCTAAAAACAGCTTAAGCATTACTAATAACGACCATTTAAAAATTGGTTTAAAAGCCCCTGATGGCCAATTTAATACCTATATCATCGCCCCTAGGCAAGACGGCTGGGTTAACGCATTTAATGCAGACACCAAAGCACCACTTACAAAAATTCAGGGCTATTTTAAACGCACCCAAACAGGCTACACCGTTGAACTGCGCTTTCCGTTAGCCATGCTAGGAAACAAACTGGGTTTTGCTATTGTAGATACCGATAGCTTAAGCGAATTACCTAACGCTAACGTTATGTCGACCTCTAATTTAAATAACCCAAGCGATTTAGGCTCAGTGCTTGTGCCTTCACCAGAAATTAGCCGCATTTTAAAAGGGATGGGCCACAGTGGCAGCCGTATATGGGTTGTAGACAATCATCACCGCGTACTTGCGCAATCGGGCACGATTCAAAACGCTGATGGAGTATGGGCCGATGGCCTTAAAAATCAGCCACCCAAAAATGCCTGGCAACGCTTTGAGCAAACCTATTTGCACCCACTTTATTATAAAATTTTAACCCGTCCTGAAAACGAATTTATAGATACCCTTCACGATGTAGCATCTATGCAAGGCAGTCATTTAGCTAATGCATTAAAAGGCCAACCTGCATCGTCTTGGCGGCTTACCCCCGATAGCAAAGCCGTTATTTTATCTGCCGCCTACCCTATTTGGATTGAAGACAAAGTCATTGGTGCAGTAATAGCAGAAGAAACTACAAATGGTGTGCGTACGCTTCGTAATAAATCGCTCGAAAAGTTATTTAACGTTATTTTAGCCGTTATGCTGATTGGTACCGTGACTCTATTCTTTTTTGCATCACGAATATCGAGCCGTATTAGGCGCCTTCGCGATACCGCAGAGCAAGCAATAGATGCACAAGGGCGTGTTACCGGCAGTATTAGTTACAGTGATTCTAATGATGAAATTGGCGACCTGTCGCGTAGCTTTGCTAATATTGTGAGCCGATTGGGCGGCTATACCGACTATTTAGAAAACATGTCGTCGCGTTTATCTCACGAACTACGCACGCCTGTTGCCGTGGTGCGTTCATCCCTTGAAAACTTACAAAGTTTGGAACAAACCGAGCTTAGCCAAAAATACCTCGATCGCGCCAGTGAAGGCGTAGAGCGCTTAGGTAAAATAATTACCACCATGAGTGAGGCTACTCGCCTTGAGCAAAGTATTCAAAGTAACGAGCCTGAGCCTTTTGATTTACAAAAAGTAATAAATGGTTGCATGCAAGGCTATCAGCTTACTTACCCAAACCAGTTATTTACGCTTGATGTATGCCAAAACAAATTACCTATGCAAGGCGCACCTGAGTTTATAGCGCAGCTGCTTGATAAGCTCATTAATAACGCATTAGAGTTTAGCCAAGCTAATACCGCGATTAACGTAACGTTACAAAGCAAAGATACACAAGCAGTTCTAAGTGTAAGTAACACAGGCCCATTATTACCCGAAGGGTTGAGCGAGCACATATTTGATTCTATGGTGTCTGTGCGCAGCCAGCACATGCAGCAACAACCGCATTTAGGCTTGGGGCTTTATATTGTAAGGCTGGTGTGCGATTACCATAAAGGCAGTGTAACTGCGCAAAATAACACACAACATAATGGGGTCACTTTTACAGTGAGTTTGCCGTTAGCAAATTAGTTGAAAATTATTTAGTGTTAAGTAGTTTTTAGCCTAACCTAGCGGGGAAACTTGTAAGACTTAATTAAACCAAGGAGCTTAATACCTGCTGATTACAAACCATTAGAAAAACGGCGATTAAAGTATAAAGTAGTGGGTAAACGGGCATCAAAACGTAAACGTCATTTTACTGAGATTTAATACTAGTGCTAGCTGCTAACTTTTAAAGTTAAGTAAATATAACCAATATATAAAATTACAAACACATACCCTATAGATATCAAACTATTAATGCCCCATACACCGTACCAAAACTTACCATAAAAATAAGTGTTCGCTCTTAACTTAGCATTAAATAGTGCGATAGATGAAGGTATTAACAACAAGGCTGAAAAACCAAAAAGTGGTGCTACACCAAACATTAAAAACAAGCCAATAGCACCTTCTACTGAAGCGCTACTGTCAGGCGAAAGCGGAGCTAAAGCCCAAAACAAACACAAAAATGATACTATTGATGTCAATAAACCTAAAAATTGAATTGAACGCATACCTTCCTTGTTAACCCCGCTAAAAATTATGACTTTGTTAGAGCTAGTAGTTTTTCAGCTGCACGCTCACTTACGGTTTGCCACGAATCATTAACTAATATTTTTAAAACTCGCTCGGTAACCTTGCCATTATTTACCAGTGCGTTTCTTACTGACGGGTCACTGTCAGTCGCAAAGGCTAGCATTAAAGATTCTGTTATTTTTCTTTTTCTTGCAACCATATCTCTAACTTTTGGATCAGGGTGCTTTGATAACACTTCGAGAACTTCGATTGGAACAGCCTTATTTTGTGCCACCCAAAATGCCATATCTGGGTATTTTTCTAGCACACATTTCCATACTTGAATGTCGGCTCCTTCATGAGCAGCGCGACAATACTCCTCTGGAATATTGCTTTCTCTTAATCTTTTAAATTCCTCCGCGCTCTCGATCATAGGTAACTATAGGCTCCTTTTAGGTTAACTCGTTTAAATTTATTTTTATTAATAAAACAACCATATCTGAGTTCCTACTTTGGTTCAACTTGTTAATTAAATTTAGAAAAAACAAAGTAAAGCATTGTTTTTAAATTATATTTTCTCACTTTTTTTAAATTTTCTTTCTCATTTTTATCCAAGTATTAGATTAGTACAGGCTCAGTACTCACTTAACGCGAATTAAAGAATAAAAAAAGGTTGCCTTTATGTAACCTTTGGGTATCATTGATACCTAAGGGTTACATATGGTGTATTTAGGTATCACATAAAACCTTAAGTGGAGTAAATAAAACGCGACATTATTTGGTCGCCACTAAAAAGGGATATACAACAAATGGCAAAATCAATCTCAGTACTACCAGAACAAGAACAGCAATATTTAACAATTACTGGAAAAGCCAGTATTGCTCTAGCGTTTTTCTTGTTAGCAGAGCTGCTTTCAACAGTAATCAGCAAAACCGATTCAGTTATATATTTACTAGTAGATTTAACTTTATTTGCGAGTTTTATCTATTTTCTTGTGTTAGGTACTAAATCGATGAAGTTTGCTAAGCACATATCAAAACTTGGTTTCTGGACATATAAATTTAACGACGAGTATGTGGATTATGTTAGTTCGCTCAGCCTTCGCGCTACTTGTCATATTATGGTAATTGGCGGAGCATTTCTCGCTTATAGTGGCGACAGTAAGTGGTTTGTGGAATTAATAGCCCCTTTCAACCCCACAGATGCACTTCAAATATTGCTTTGCTTAGCAGCTGCTACACATGGCGCATTGATTTTCTGGAAACTTGGCAAGGAAGAGCTTTATGAATGAAGATTTAGATAATCATATTCACAAACTTAGGTTACAACATAAAATATCTCAGCAAGAGTTGGCAGATGCCATAGGCGTTTCTAGAAAAACCATTAGCACAGTAGAAACCGGGCGTTTTACACCGTCGGTGGTTATTGCACTAAAAATAGCGGCTCATTTTTCTGTTTCTGTTGAGCAAGTATTTACCTTGAGGTAAACATTCTGACTCAAGAGCCGATGAAAATGCATTAAGCAAAAACTAATAGCAACAAATCAGGCGCTTTTAATATAATAAGCCTGTGCATCATAAGCCCAACAAATGTTGGGCATATTTAATAATGCGAAGATGCAGCTATAGATTTACTTCAAGTAAGTTTTAGGTTCTACGATATTACTCTAACAATGGACCTGACTGAGATGGAATCACACTATGAGATTACTATGTAGCGCACCTAAATGTTTTTACCTTATGCAACTCGTTTAATAACCACATAGGCAAACAAAGTAAATTGAATTTTTATTGATTTAGAATTGACCGCACTGAATAAAGCGGTAAAAGAAATACACGTGCTTCCTAGCATAATTAAGACTGATATATTTTTATGTAAATTACACTTTAATCAATCTTATGTCTTTAATCATATTCACGGACATTTTTGCCCACAAAAGAATACCAATAAAACCTAAACCAAGTAAGAAGTAGTGCTCAATGTTGCTTAACCCATCAGCATACATAAAGATAATAAAGCTGTACCCAAATAAAAATATCGCAAATAATGGGATGGTAATTATTGCAGCAAATATTTTAAATTTACGTGATTGACGAACCATTGTAAGTACTCCTCTTTATATGTAAGACCATCAAAGTCGACTTAAAATGGTTGGCTTAAATGAAGCAAAGCGAACAGCCCGCTGATATTTAGCCCTTGTTAAATTACTCTTTATATTTTGTTATTTCAGTTCAGACGACAATATTTTTTATATTTTTGTTAAGCGAATCTGTTTCAAATGCTATAGAAACCATTGAAAGTTTCACCACCAACTTTTTTCCCTTAAATAGAGCTAAGTCGGTCCCTATTTCTGCACCATCAATGTCAGAAAGTAAAATAGTTTTATCAATTTTTTTCCAGCTCGATAACCCTTTGAGTAGGATCGATTCACTATCTATTTTGATTTCGTATTGACGAAAACTAGTTACCATCCACCAAGCAAAAATAGATGTTGTAAACAAAGCTAAAATTAACGCCGAAAGTTGTTCAATTAACGATAACGGGGTATTGCTCTCTCTAACTAACAAAAGAGCAGCTGCGTAAATCAGAAAAAATCCGATAAAGTTAAATACTAGTAAAAATATCGATTTAAAAATAATTTGAAATACTGAACTACGAATAACAGACATAGACTCTCTATTAATTTAACGCCGTTTTAAGCGGCAAATTGTAGTTGGCTAAAATAAAGTGAGGTACGAACAAAAG
>NZ_BADX01000099.1:0-104656 GCF_000241365.1 Pseudoalteromonas sp. BSi20480
TTCTAACCTAGTGTGATAGTTATGTACCTAATTGTTTGGTCTTTGTTTTTTTCGATAGCAATTCTCTCTACTGTCTCAAGTAAATCGGTCAATAGAATTTCATTATTTGTTTTTGGGTTTATTTTAGTCTTATTTACAGGGTTGAGATTTTATAGTGGTGAAGATTATCAATCCTATGTTTGGTTGTATGATATAACACCTAGTTTTATTGAAGATTGGACGCAGGTAAAAACAATTCCTGTTGAATATGGTTATGCTTTAATTAATTTCATTTTTAAGCTAGCAGGAATCGAAAGTTATTTATTTTTGTTTGTTTTATCTGCAGTTAGCCTTATAAGTAAGGCTTATATTTTTTCTAAACTGTCCAAAATTTCAATTATTAGCTTATTTATTTACTTTTCTTTTGTTTACTATAATTCGGAATTTATTCAAATTAGATGGGCTTTAGCTCTAAGTTTTATATATTTTTCAATATTATTTTACCTTCATAGTAAAATGTATAAAGCTATGCTTTTTTTAGCTATAGCAAGTTCTATCCATATTACTTCATTATTGTTTTTTATTATATTACCGTTAGCTAAAATAGCAGAACGGTATAGAATTGAGACCCCTCTATTTATTGTCGGTATTTGTTTTCTTTGTCTTTCGCCTTATATTGATATCACCTATTTAATAACATCCAACTTTGATTTTGGTGGCGGGGGGTATTTTGCTATTAAACTAAAAACGTACTTAGAAAATGTAGAGGCCAGAATCAGTTGGCATGTTTTATTTCGGTATTTTGCTAGTATGATCATTGTATTTATTCTACATAGAAAGTACTTTTATTCGAATAAATATAATAAATTCGATAATTATAAATTCGTCAAGTATCAGGGTGCTTTATATACATTATTTTTAGTATCATCTGTTTTTTGTTTTGTCTTTATTAGTTTTCCTATTTTAGCTAATAGATTATACATATTTTCAGATTTTTTATTTGCGTTGTTAATTGTTAATTATGTTAGTTGCATAAAGCGTTTTGCGACTAAGACTATAATCTTAATCTTTGTAATATTAGTAAGTTTTGTATATTCACTATTATTACTTAATTATATGATCAACAGTGGAAATATATATGAGTATTCAACATGGTGGAGAATGGTTGCTTGATTAATAAGATTTGTATAATGGGTCGAATGCCCCCTCCAATAGGTGGTGTAAGTGTTTATTGCAAACGCCGCATTGAGTATTTAAGAAGTAATGGTGTCGATGTCAAAGAATTAGATTTTGGGGATCGTTTTTTCCTTTTTAAATATTTATTTCTAGGAAATAGAGATTTAGAGGTTAATTCATTAAATTTGCTAATTGTATTTTTAGTTTTTGTAACTGGGAGAATGAAAAGTTCTATTTTTATTGATCATAATGCATCAAGGCACTTTTCTGGGAAAAAGAAAAAATTGCTTTTATTTATGTTGGAAAAGTGCAAAGCAGTAAAAGTTGTAAATGAGATGTTGACTTCGTTTTATCCTAAGCATTTTGAAGTTATTTTAACTAGTCCTTTTGTACCACCACCTTTAGTTGACGAAAAAACAATATTCAGTACTTATCCTGATAGCTTAAAAAAATTTATCGAAAATGGTAAATTAGTTATTAATTCTGCATGGAAAATGGTGCCGTACAAAAATAATGATTTATACGGAATTAAAACTAGCCTAGATTTATTAAATATAATTGACGATTTTAAATTGTTGATTGTTATTGGGGTTTATGAAAAGGGAATGTTTGATGACAAATATAGTGCAATAATTGAAAAATTCGAAAATTCTCAACGATTATATATATTAAAAGGACAGTATGATATTTGGCCTTTGATTAAGGCACAGCCTATTTGTTTAAGATTAACACCCACAGATGGAGATAGTGTAACAATTAGAGAAGCTATTTACTTTGGTGCACCAGTCATTGCATCAGATGCTATTGTTCGTCCATTTGGCTGTCATATATATGAATATGGAAATATAAATTCACTTAAAGAATGTGTAGAAAAATTACTATGAAACAAATACTGCAAGACATGGCTAAGGGGGGCTCTGCCATAGTTGAAGCTCCTGCGCCACAAACCACAAAAAACAATGTAGTGATTAATACTACTACTACATTAATCTCCGCTGGCACTGAACGCATGTTGGTTGATTTCGGCAAAGCTAATCTCATTGATAAAGCACGTGCGCAACCAGATAAAGTTAAAATGGTACTTGAAAAAGTACAAACAGATGGTTTGATGACAACTATTGATGCCGTTAAATCTAAGCTCGCTCAGCCTTTACCTTTAGGTTACTGCAATGTTGGTATAGTTGAGAGTGTGGGAAAGGGAGCTGACGATTTTAAAATTGGTGATAGAGTGGTATCTAATGGCCCGCATGCTGATGTGGTACGTGTTGCTAAAAACTTAGTTGCTAAAATACCTGATAATGTTACCGATGAAGAAGCCTCGTTTACTGTTGTTGCCAGTATTGGTTTGCAAGGCATTCGCTTAGCTAACCCAACAATGGGCGAATGTTTTGTAGTTACCGGTGTTGGCTTAATTGGTTTATTAACAGTGCAAATGCTACGGGCGCAAGGCTGTAGAGTTTTAGCAATTGATTTTGACCAATCAAAGCTTGATTTAGCTAAGCAGTTTGGTGCTGAAATTTGTAACCCTGGTAAAGGCGAAGATCCAGTGGCTGCAGGTATGGCATTTAGCCGTGGCGTTGGTGTTGATGGCGTTATTATTACCGCATCAACTAAGTCAAATGACCCTGTGACACAAGCGGCTAGAATGAGCCGTAAACGCGGGCGCATTATTTTAGTGGGTGTAATTGGCCTTGAATTAAGCCGTGCTGACTTTTATGAAAAAGAATTAACTTTTCAGGTTTCATGTTCTTATGGCCCTGGTCGTTATGATCCAAGTTATGAAGAGCAAGGTAACGATTACCCGCTAGCATTTGTACGTTGGACCGAGCAGCGTAATTTTGAAGCAATACTTGATATGATGTCTGGTGGTCAAATTAATGTTAAGCCATTAATTACACATAGATTCAAATTTGAAAACTCAAGCGATGCTTATGATTTATTAACAACTGACAAAAGTGCTTTAGGTATTTTGTTGCAGTTTGAATCTGAAGTAGCAAGCCGTCATGAAAAAGTAATTAAATTAAATACAGCACCAAATTATAAAGCAGATGAGCCTGTAGTTGGTTTTATTGGTGCAGGTAATTATGCATCGCGTATGCTGATCCCAGCTTTTAAAGAAGCCGGTGCGCAATTTCATAGTATTTCTACCTCTGGTGGGATTAATGGCGTAATTCACGGTGAAAAAGCGGGCTTTGCTGAGGCAACCACTGATACGCAAAACATGATTGATAACCCTAGTATTAATACAATTGCTATTGTGACTCGACATAATAGTCACGCTTATTTTGTTCAACAAGCGCTCAAAGCCGGTAAAAATGCATTTGTAGAAAAGCCATTAGCTATAACTCACGAAGAGCTTGCTGATGTAAAAGCTGCTTATGATGAAGCTATTAAAGCAGAGAAAGCACCTAAGTTAATGGTCGGTTTTAATCGCCGTTTTTCTCCGCAAATTCAAAAAATGAAAGAGTTACTTGCTCCAATTAAAGAGCCTAAATCATTTATTATGACTATGAATGCAGGAAATATCCCAGCAGACCATTGGACACAAGATAACAGTGTAGGTGGTGGTCGTATCATTGGTGAAGCTTGCCACTTTATAGATTTAATGCGTTATTTAGCTGATAGTGAAATTGTAAGTGTTCAAGCTCGTAGAATGGGTGATATCGACTCAGTGGAAGTTACTGAAGATAAAGCGGCTATTATACTCGGCTTTGCTGATGGGTCATTTGGCACTATTCACTACTTAGCTAATGGTGCTGCTAGTTTCCCTAAAGAGCGGGTAGAGGTATTTGCAGCTGGCGGTACATTGCAGTTAGATAACTTTATTAAATTAAAAGGGTTTGGCTGGAAAGGCTTTAAAAAGCTTAATTTATGGAAGCAAGATAAAGGTCAAACGGCTTGCTCTGCTGCTTTTATAAATTCTGTTAAGCAAGGTACGGCAGCACCTATCCCTGCTGATGAATTGTTTGAAGTTGCTAAAATCACGATTGATATTGCTGAGCAGTTGCGTTTACAAAAATGAGCTTAGCTAAAGTCAAAACAGCACTCGGATTAGGTTTACCAAACTTGATCCGAGTATTTGCTTATCAGCTAGGGATAAAAACAGGGCTGAATAAAGTAAAAAGTATTACCAGTGAAGTTAAGCAAGGGGATTTTTTTGCTCCCTATATAGGCTCTACTGTTAATATCCAGTGTAATACTCAATGGAGTGATACACATACTTATTTTGGTATTGAGAGAGCTAATGAAGCGATCCCTAATTGGCACCAAAGTTGTTTAAATGATGAATTAGCACCTGCTGATAAGCCTTGGTATTTAATTGGTGATTTTAATAACCAGTTAGGTGATATCAAAGGTGTGTGGGAAGCATCGCGTTTTGATTGGGTTGTTAGTTTCGCTCAACATGTAGCTACGGGTGATGATAACGCATTAACAAAAATAAACTCATGGTTAATTGATTGGGTAGATAAAAACCCTACCTATAACAGCGTTAATTGGAAGTGTGGGCAAGAGGCATCAATAAGGGTGATGCATTTGGCATTGGCTGCGCTAATACTAAAACAAACTCACAATACCACTCCTGCATTACTGAGCTTTATAAAAGCGCACTTAAAGCGAATATCACCCACAATCATGTATGCGGTTGCGCAAGACAATAACCATGGTACATCAGAAGCAGCAGCACTTTACATTGGTGGCTCATGGCTTGCACAAAATGGAGATAATGATGGTGTCAAATGGCAAAAGCAAGGATTAAAGTGGCTAGAAAATAGAGCCCAAAAATTAATTGAAGAAGATGGGAGTTTTAGCCAGTACTCAGTAACTTATCATCGTGTAATGTTAGATACATATAGCTTGGCAGAGGTTTGGCGGAAAAAGCATGATCTCTCTTGTTTTAGTAAGCGGCTATATATAAAGTTAGCCGCAGCTACTAATTGGTTGTTCTATTTTACAGACCCTAAAACTGGGGACGCGCCAAACATGGGCGCTAATGACGGGGCACGTTTGATCCCCTTAACGGGCACTGACTACAGGGATTTTAGGCCGAGCGTTCAGCTTGCAAGTGTAGTGTTTAATAATAAAGTTGCATATGAGTTTTCTGGAGATTTTAACATCCCACTTAACTGGTTAGAGTTAAACATACCTGAGCAATCAATAGTAGGTAAAGCGCCAAAAGATTTTATTAATGGTGGCTACACTTATCTAGCTTGCACAAATGCAGTGCTTTATTTTAACTACCCTATGTTTAAGTTTAGACCAAGCCAATGTGATGCTTTACATATCGATTTTTGGCTAAATGGCCAAAATATATTTCGCGACGGTGGCACATTTAGCTACAATGCTGGGGAAAAATACATTGATTACTATGGTGGTGTAAAAAGCCATAATACGATTGAATTTGACTCGCATGACCAAATGCCACGCTTAAGCCGTTTTTTATTGGGGGACTGGTTAAAAACCTCTACTAAAAAAGAGCTTACTGTGGGCAATGAATGCCAAACGGTTACTGCTGGCTATAAAGACCGCTTTGGTTGTGAGCATATTAGAACCATAAAGTTGCAGCCTAATTTACTAATAATACAAGATATTATTAATGGCTTTAAACATCAGGCAATACTACGCTTTCGGCTTGCTCCTGCTGATTGGCAGTTAGTTGGTGATAGTGTTGTAAGTGAGTTGTGCACAATTAGTTTTTCAGCAGATATCAATATAAAGCGTATTGAATTAACCACAGGTTATGAATCTCGCTATTATTATCAAGAATCTGAAATTCCAGTACTCGAAATCGAAGTTAATAAACCTGGAATACTTACCACGGAAGTAAAGTTTTAATTATGAATGTTTTATATTTTCACCAGCACTTTTCCACTCCTAGTGGTTCTACAGGTATACGGTCATATGAAATGGCACAGCGTTTACTGAAGCATGGGCACCAAGTTACTATGGTTTGTGGTAGTTATGGAGGAGGTGAAACTGGCTTAACCCTAGATTTTATTAAAGGGCGCAGGGAAGGTGTGGTTGATGGTATTCATATCATAGAATTTGATTTGGCTTATTCAAATGCTGATGGGTTAATAAAGCGAGCTGGTACTTTTTTAAAGTTTGCTTTAAAAAGTATTGGGATTGCGTTAACGCATAAATACGATGTGGTTTTTGCAACAACAACGCCTTTAACTGCTGGTATACCTGGAATATTAGCGCGCTGGCTTAGAGGCAAGCCTTTTGTATTTGAAGTTCGTGATTTATGGCCTGAGTTACCAAAAGAGATGGGGGTAATCACAAACCCGCTAGTGTTAGCTGCTATGTCTGCTTTAGAATGGTGCTCTTACCGTTCAGCACATCGTTGTATTGGTTTGTCACCAGGGATTGTTGAGGGCATTAAAAACGTGGTGTAAAAGCCAGTAAAGTTGAAATAGTCCCTAATGGCTGTGATTTAACAATATTTGCTGACAATGTTCATCCTTGGCGGCCTGATGGTGTTACTGATACTGATTTAATGGCTGTTTTTACCGGTACTCATGGACAAGCAAATGGCTTAGATGCTGCTTTAGATGCCGCTGTTGAATTAAAAAAACGCGGCCGTCAAGATATTAAACTCGTTCTAGTTGGCCAAGGTAAGTTGAAGGAAAGTTTACAGGCAAGAGCTAAGAAAGAAGGGTTGGATAATGTAATATTTCACCCCCCTGTTAATAAAAGCAAATTAGCTGAGCTGATGAAAGGTGCTGATATTGGCTTGCAGTTATTGGCTAATATTCCTGCTTTTTATTATGGCACATCACCTAACAAATTCTTTGATTATATTTCTGCGGGCTTACCTGTTCTTAATAATTACCCAGGTTGGTTAGCTGGGATGATTAACGATAATAATTGTGGCTATGCTATTGAGCCTGATAACACACAAGCATTTGCTGATGCATTAATAAATGCGGCTGATAATAAAGAGCTGCTTCCCGAAATGGGTGATAATGCTTTGGCTTTAGCTAAGCGAGACTTCAATCGACACAACCTTGCGGATAAATGGGTAACCTGGGTAACTGGAGTTAAAAAATGAAACGCATCTTTGATTTTTTAGTTGCTCTTTTTGCATTACTTACTTTATTACCTGTAGTAATTGTAGTTGCTGTACTTATACGTTTTAAACTGGGTTCACCTATTTTATTTACCCAAGACCGCCCAGGTTTACATGGTAAAATTTTTAAAATGATGAAGTTTAGAACTATGCTCGATGGTAAAGATAAGCAAGGTAATTTACTGCCTGATAATGAACGAATGACTCCATTTGGTGCTTTTTTACGCTCTACCAGTTTAGATGAGTTACCTGGGTTATTTAATGTATTAAAAGGCGATATGAGCTTAGTAGGGCCAAGGCCGTTACTTGTGCAATATTTACCGCTTTATAATGCTGTGCAAGCGCGCCGCCATGATGTGCGCCCAGGTATAACTGGCTGGGCTCAAGTGAATGGGCGTAATGCTATTAGCTGGGAGCAAAAGTTTAAGCTAGATGTATGGTATGTTGATAACCAAAGCTTTTTACTCGATATTAAAATTTTATTACTTACCGTAAAGAAAGTATTTGTCCGTGAAGGAATAAGCGCTGACGGGCATGTAACTATTGAGCCATTTAAAGGCTCTAATAATGACTAAACAGTTAGCGATAGTGGGTGCTAGCGGCCATGGTAAGGTGATTGCCGATATTGCCGAGCAGCTTGGTTTTATAGTTAAATTTTATGATGATGCCCACCCAAGTAAAACACATATTGAGCATTGGGCAATCCATGGTACATGCGCTGATTTAATTGACTTAAATACTACGCCAATCGATGTTGTTGTAGCTATTGGTAATAACGATATTCGCCTACAAAAAACACAGTTACTACAACAAAATAATTTTAATCTCATAACGTTAATTCATCCCACTGCAACTATAAGCCAGTACGCTACAATTGCTAAGGGCACCGTTGTGTTTGCCGGTGCTGTTATTAATGCATTTGCCAAAGTTGGGCTGGGTTGTATTATCAACACCTCTGCAGTTGTTGAGCACGACTGTAATATTGGTGATTTTACCCATATTTGCCCTAACACAGCTTTAGCCGGTGGTGTTACTGTGGGCAGTAAAAGTTGGGTTGGTATTGGTAGCCAAGTTAGGCAATTAATAGTTATTGGTGATAACTGTATGATTGGTGCAGGTAGTACTGTTGTAAAAAATATACCTGATAATGTTACTGCATTTGGCTCTCCTGCAGTGCCGCAATAAATAAGACTCTATTTCTATATGAAATTAATAGGAAAATCATGTTAAATACCCCTTTTTCTCCTTGGCCTAGCTTTACACAACAAGAGGCTGATGGCGTAAGCCGCGTTATTTTATCTAATAAAGTAAATTATTGGACGGGCACTGAAGGCCGTGAATTTGAAAAAGAGTTTGCTAGCTGGGCTGATAGCCAATTTGCCGTTGCTTTGGGTAACGGTACACTTGCGTTAGATATTGCCTTAAAAGCGTTAAATGTAGGTGCGGGTGATGAGGTTATTACTACACCTCGTACTTTTTTAGCGTCTGCCTCGAGTATAGTTACTGCTGGCGCTGCACCTGTATTTGCTGATGTAGACCTAAACAGCCAAGCGATTACTGCGGAAAGTATTAAAGCCGTACTAACACCTAAAACTAAAGCGGTGATTGTTGTGCATTTAGCGGGTATGCCTGCTGAAATGGACGAAATAATGGCGCTTAGCAAAGAGCATGGTTTTTATGTAATTGAAGACTGCGCCCAAGCACATGGTGCTAAATATAAAGGTAAGTCTGTAGGTAGTATTGGCCATGTGGGCGCGTGGAGTTTTTGCCAAGATAAAATTATGACCACTGGCGGTGAAGGAGGCATGGTAACCACTAACTCTAAAGAGCTATGGTCAACCATGTGGAGCTATAAAGATCATGGTAAAAGCTATGATGCAATTTATAACCGCGAACACCCACCAGGGTTTAGATGGCTACACGAAAGCTTTGGCACCAACTGGCGTATGACCGAAATGCAAGCTGCAATTGGCCGTATACAGTTAACAAGAATGAGCGATTGGACTGCAAAACGCCAAGCATATGGTACACAGTTAGACAAAGCCGCTAGCAGCTTTAATTGTGTTCGTTTAGTCGAGGTTCCTGAATACAGTGAACACGCTGAATATAAACACTATATGTTTATTAAACCTGAGTACTTAGCTGAAGGTTGGGATCGTGACCGTATTGTAAACACCATTGTTGAGCGTGGTGTGCCATGTTTTCAGGGCAGTTGCTCTGAGGTTTACCTAGAGAAAGCGTTTGATAACACGCCGTGGCGGCCAACAAAACGTTTACCTAATGCCGTAGAGCTAGGTGAAACATCAATAATGTTTTTGGTACATCCAACGCTTACAGAGGCAGAAATAGCTAAAACAACTCAGGTAATGAAAGAAGTGTTTACGTTAGCTGGTAGGTAGCTAAATATATAAAAAATGAGGCATAAAATTTTACGTAATAAAAATGTAGTGTATTTTTAGCGTTTTTATTTAACCTCAAGTCCTTAATTGAAGTATTAAAAGGAACTGATTGTGGATACCCTCATTCGCTCTATTTTAAATGCGTCACGCGCTAAAAAGCGCATAATAACACTGTGCATTGACTCGTTATTTATAGTTTTAGCCTTTTGGCTTGCACTAATTGTAAGGCTCGATAGCTTAGAACCGCTAAAACAAGCTCAAAATTGGGTGTTACTTGCATTACTTACGCCGGTTAGTTTGTATGCATTTATAAGCTTAGGCTTATACCGTGCTGTACTTAGGTACATGAACTCGCAAGCCATTTGGGCAATAGTGTTAGGTACGGTTATTACAACGGTTAGCTTGGTGCTGCTTGCCTTTTTTATGGGTGTTGATATACCCCGTACTATGCCGTTTATATTTGCATGGTTGTGTTTACTAACAGTTGGTGGTGCTCGGGTGTTTGTGCGTGCACTTATTGGTAAAATGACAACCAGTAAAAAAGAATCGGTAATTATTTATGGTGCTGGGTCGGCAGGCCGACAATTAGCAACTGCTCTAGGCGCAGGGCCTGAGTATTTTGTAAGTGCATTTATTGATGACGATGTAACCAAGCATGGCTCAATTATACAAGGCATACCTGTTGTTGAGTTTAAAGGTATTTATGAGTTAATAAATAAACGTAAAGCCAGTAAAGTGTTATTGGCATTACCTAGCGAAACCCGTGCACGGCGCAAAGAAATACTTGCCCAGTTAGAACCCTTAGCAATTAAGGTGCTTTCTATCCCCGGTATGGCCGATGTGGTTGAGGGGAAGGCTAAGCTTTCTGAAATTAGTGATGTTGGTGTTGAAGACTTGCTAGGCCGTGATCCAGTTACCCCTAAACCAGATTTAATGGCAGCTAATATTGCCAGTAAGGTAGTTATGGTTACCGGTGCGGGTGGTTCTATTGGATCAGAGCTTTGTAGGCAAATAATTAAACAAAAACCCACAAAGCTTATTTTATTTGAGCAAAGTGAATTTGCATTATACGCAATAGAAAAAGAGCTATGCGAGTACATAATAAATAACAATCTTGAAATAGAGCTTGTGCCAATTATGGGGTCTGTTCAGCGTATTAACCGCATAGAAACAGTAATGATGGCCTTTGGTGTGCAAACCGTTTACCACGCTGCCGCCTATAAACACGTGCCTTTAGTTGAGCATAACGTAGTAGAAGGGGTTCGCAATAACGTATTTGGTACCTATTACACAGCAAAAGCCGCTGTAAATGCTGGGGTTGAAAACTTTGTGCTTATTTCTACCGACAAAGCAGTACGCCCAACTAATGTTATGGGGGCCACAAAACGTATGGCCGAGCTTGTACTGCAGGGCTTAGCGCAAGAGCAAGGTAGTAAGCATAAAACACGTTTTTGTATGGTGCGCTTTGGTAATGTATTGGGGTCGAGTGGTTCGGTAGTGCCGTTATTTCGTAGGCAAATTAAAGAAGGCGGGCCAATAACGTTAACACACCCCGATATAACGCGGTTTTTTATGACCATACCCGAAGCAGCTCAGCTTGTTATACAAGCGGGTGCAATGGGTAAAGGTGGCGATGTGTTTGTGCTCGATATGGGTGACCCTGTTAAAATTAAAGACCTAGCCTCTAAAATGGTTAGGCTTTCGGGTTTAAGTGTTAAAACAGATACTAACCCTCATGGTGATATTGAAATTAAATGCACGGGCCTTCGCCCAGGCGAAAAGCTTTTTGAAGAGCTTTTAATTGGCGACAACGTAGGTGAAACAACGCACGAACGAATAATGACTGCCAACGAGGTTATGCTGCCATTAAGTGAGCTTAATGTATTTATAGAGGCGTTAGATATTGCATGCCATAACTTTGATCACCAAGCTATTAGGCAGTTATTGCTTGATGTACCTACAGGTTTTAACCCTACCGACGGTATTTGTGATTTAGTATGGAATGCAAAAAAACAACTTCCATCCGATAGTGATGAAAAAGTAGTAAGCCTAAAAACGAGCTAAGAGTGGTAATAATAAATATTTTGAAACGCGAGTTTAACTCGCGTTTTTTTATTAGGTTACATATTTTAAGATAATAAAATAAGCCAGTTATTCTCAATTATTGTAATAGATCAGTTATAAAGGAGCAGTTATGCCACGTAAGTATTTTGGTACAGATGGAGTTAGAGGAAAGGTAGGTACTTTTCCTATTACTCCCGATTTTGCAATGAAACTAGGTTGGGCTGCGGGTACTGTATTGGCTTCAAGCGGTACCAAAGAAATTTTAATAGGTAAAGATACACGTAATAGCGGTTATATGTTTGAGTCGGCAATAGAGGCTGGGCTTTCTGCCGCGGGTGTAAATGTAGCTTTTGTTGGGCCAATGCCAACTCCCGCTGTTGCATACTTAGCATCAACATTTAGAGCCGATGCAGGTGTAGTAATTAGTGCATCGCATAACCCATTTTATGATAACGGCATTAAGTTTTTTAATAACTTTGGTACTAAACTAAATGACGAACAAGAACTTGAAATAGAAGCCTTACTTGAGCAAGCATTAAATAATAATGCAATGCAATGTGTAAGCTCAGAGCGTTTAGGCAAAGCTAGGCGAATTAATGACGCCGCAGGCCGGTACATTGAATTTTGTAAGGCAATATTTCCTAAAGAGTTAACCCTTGAAGGCTTAAAAATTGTTGTAGATAGCGCAAACGGTGCTGCTTACCATATTGCACCCAATGTATATGCAGAGCTAGGTGCTGAAGTTATTAGCATTAATGATAAACCGAATGGTTTAAACATTAACGAGCAGTGCGGTGCAACACACCTAGATAGCCTGCAAGCTGCTGTATTAGAATACAAAGCCGATTTAGGCATTGCGCTCGACGGTGATGCCGACAGATTAATGCTAGTAGACGATTTAGGTAGCGTAGTTGATGGCGACCAAATACTTTATATTTTAGCAAAAGCAGCAAAACTGCAAGGTAACATGCACGGTGGCGTTGTGGGTACGTTAATGTCTAACCTTGGATTAGAGCTAGCACTTAACGATATGGATATTCCATTTAAACGCGCCAAAGTGGGTGACCGCTATGTAGTTGAGCAACTAAAAAACACAGGTTGGAAACTAGGTGGTGAAGGCTCAGGCCACATTTTACATTTAGATTACGCCACCACAGGTGATGGTATTGTCGCTTCTTTGTTAGTATTAACAGCACTTATTCAGCAAAAACAGTCGTTAAGAGAATATGTTGCTGGTATGCAAAAGCTACCACAGGTACTGTTAAATGTGCGTTTAACACAAAATAATGCCGATGAAATACTCAATACCGATGGGGTTAAACAAGCAGTAGTCGAAGCAGAAACCGTACTTGCCGATACTGGCCGTGTTTTACTGCGTAAATCTGGTACTGAGCCACTTATTAGAGTCATGGTTGAATCAACAGACTCTGTTGCATCACAAACTCAGGCTGAGCATATAGCTGCTGCAATTAATAAACTACTTTGATTTGGTTAAATACATAGGTAAAAGGTTAAAGAGCAGATATTAGCTGTCAGCGATCAGCAAAAGATTAAACCAAGCACGGTGTTAAAATTTATCGAAATTTTCCGAGAAAACGCATTGATCGACGCGAAGCGGCGTCGATGGGTAGTTCACGGTAGCGAATAGCGGGC
Organism: Pseudoalteromonas sp. BSi20480; assembly: GCF_000241365.1. Lineage (NCBI taxonomy): Bacteria > Pseudomonadati > Pseudomonadota > Gammaproteobacteria > Alteromonadales > Pseudoalteromonadaceae > Pseudoalteromonas > Pseudoalteromonas sp. BSi20480. Next base: position 13,342 of record NZ_BADX01000099.1, read on the forward strand.
AATGGGCTTCGAGCCTCGAGCCTTGAACCTAACTATCTGCCTCGCATCAATTCCGTGAGTAGTTTACAATAGTGAATTGGGTTAGATAAATGTTGACGATTGCACGTTAGGCTAAGGTTACGGGATATAGTATGGAAAATTGGTATTTAGTTATGTGTAAGCCCCGCCAAGAGGAAAGGGCAAAAGCTAATTTAACCAACCAAGGGATTGAGGCATTTTACCCCAAATTAACAACAGAAAAGCTCATTAAAGGTCGTCGCACAGTTAAGCAATTAGCGCTGTTTCCTAATTACTTATTTGTTCGCCTTGACTTAAAAAGTGGTAACTTTTCTGCTGTAAAAAATACCCGTGGAATTGGTGGATTTGTGTCTTATGGTGCGAGTTATCAAATAGTTCCCGCAGCTTTAATTGAGCAATTGCAAAGTGAATGTTCACAAACCGTTGAGTCAACAATGCCAAAAGCGGGTGATTTAGTGAGCGTTAATAACGATTCTTATAAAAGTATTCAAGCCATATACAAAGAGCCCGACGGCGATATGCGCAGCATTTTATTAATTAACTTACTGAATAAACAAATAGAAATGAGCGTAGATAATAAAGATATTGAATCTTAGGGTCTGTTGACCTTTCAAGGTTAAATTTGCAGCAGTCTGTTTGGTATTTAGGCAATGCAGAGCCTATGTGGTGTGGTTATTCCCCATAAATAGGCGATAACGCAGCATCAATGCCAAACAGGCGCTGCCCGAAGGGTTCTGCCTAGGGGCGATTTACTCTTTGTTGCTCGGTTTTTACTTAGCCCACTAGGTTACAAACCTCGCGCCGCGATTAAACCGCCCCTAGTTTGAACAAATTTTAATCCGCAAAGGTCAACAGACCCTAGGTAAAAGTGATAGGTGCTAGGCTCTAGGTTCTAGGTATAGATTAAGCCAAACACGGTGTTAAAGTTTATGGTAACGAGCTCCGGGCGATGGGCATCGAGCGACGGGGTGCGGGCGACGGGCAGCGGGCTTCGAGCACTGAGCAACGGGTTACGAGCCTAGAGCTAAACACCGAACCTCAAGCCTAGAACCTAAAATCGACGTGGGGTGAACCCGCTGCTACATGCATAAAAAATCTTGCGATATTAGTTGCAAGGTTTTTAAATACCTAGAACCTAGAACCTAGAACCTAGAACCTAGAACCTAAAATCTTCATGAAGGCGTTGCCAATGAGTTTTAAGTTGTTGTTTATGTGCTTTACTCATTGGTAAATTCTTAATCGCATCTGGCCATTGTGTACGCGCTTTATTAATTACATCATCTAAATGAGGTTTTATAGCTCGCCAAGGAGTGTCTGCTTTTTTAGACCAGTATTCAAAATGTTTATAAGAGATATCGTACCATGCTTTTGTTTTCGCGAGGTTGAGTGCAAAATGTTGCTCATTTGCAATGTAAACACTGGTTGTAACTATATCATAAGCAGGTGATAGCCTTGGCGTTGTTTGGTCTGAATATAATAAACTCCAATTTTTTAGGTGAGCGTCACCATTAGCTAGCAGAATATTAGCAAGTAAACGTCTTGCTAGCTGTTGCACATCAGCGAGTCCATCCTCTGAAAACTGATATAAGATCCTTGCTATTTGCTCATAGTTTCCTGAATTGTATTTATCGTGTGGGTACTTAACGAGTACTTGTGCAAAATCTTCCATGTGAATTCGTTGATTGCTTTGCCTATCGAATCGCTTTATTGCAAACGCTAGTTTTTCATCAGGTAAATTAATTTGAGGTAAATTATCTAATTGTTCAATATTAACTAGTTTTATATCCGGAATATCCACACCTACCATTGACGCTAAAGTCATGGATGTAAACTCATTAGTAGGCACATCTTTATGTTTAGTTGAGGGGGTTTTTATGATCCAATCACCTAACACATTATCACGTGCTAAATTATATCGGCCGTCTTTTTCTTTCATAGAAAATTTCATTTGGACACCAGCCAAAGAAAATTTATTCTCTTGATTTAACTTGTCAAAATTTACCGCAGTTACTTGGCCATGACTATTAAATAGGCTAATTGGAACATCCTCAGGCTTCATTGGTTCAGCAACTAAAGCACCTGGTAAGTCCATTCCGAGGTACGAAAGGATGTGAAACTCATTATCTACATGAGTTTTAAGGCCTTGAGCTATTAGTTCGCGTAATGAACCTTCTGGTAGTAGGTTTGATAGTATGGGGTGAACGCGTTGGTTTGTTACCCAAGGTTCTGACATCATTTTTTCAGCTCGTGGGAAGTTTGGATGTGTAGTTAAGCTAAATGTTGGCCTCGTTTTATTTAAACGAAAGCTTTCATCGAAGTGGAATATGTTTAAGCTATTTTTACCCCCAGCAAGAAAGCCTACTACATGGCCATGCAGTGTTAACTTTAAAACATTAATTTCCATGTTCATCCTCATCCTCTAGTAATCCTTTCCATGGATCTTCAGATACAGTTATTTTTTGTAGGCTTTGATTAGGCTTTTGGTGTTCGGTTGGTATGTTGCCATCACTGTTTTTGAGGGCTGCTAATACCACACTCATTTTTTCTTTCGGTATTAACATTATTTCACTATTAAGCCCTTGAGCTACTAATGTTAGCGTATCTAATCTGGGATTGCCTTTTGCTTCAAGTCGCTGGTATTGTTGCCTAGAAATACCAATGCGCATGGGCATTTCATTTTGTTTTATTTTTAGAGCAAGACGACGGTTTTTTATTTGCTGTAGAAGGTTCATTTAAGGAAACTAATAAGTTGCTTTTTAAATTTATAGAAACATATTAGTTGCTATTGTTGTTTTTAGCAACTTAAGTGTTGCTATTTTATACTGTACTCGGGTTACGGGCTTCGGCGACGAGCTGTGGGCAGCCCCCTGTGTCAGGATAGTTGTCGCCTCTAATATTTAGTAGAGGCAGATAAAATGAGACGTCGATTTACACAAGAATTTAAAGTTCAAGCGGTTGAAAAAGCATTATCTCAGTGTGATGATGTCCGCCTAGAAGATATTGCAGATGATTTAGGTGTCGGTTATTCAACGCTTCAACGTTGGATAGCGCTAGCAAAAAAACATCAACTTGAAACACACCAGACGGGTAGCCAAATGACAGCAGAAAAACGACCACAAGATTGGAGTTTAGAAGAAAGACTCAACGCGATTATTGAGTGTGGAAGTTTAGAAGAGGCTGCGATGAATGAATACTGCCGTAATAAAGGGCTTTACCCACATCATATTCAACAGTGGAAGAAGGACTTTGCTACATCGCCTTCAAATAAAACGGTAAAATCAGACAGTAAACAGCTCAAGCAAGAGATAAAACAGCTGCAAAAAGAACTGAATCGTAAAGATAAAGCTTTAGCTGAAACAGCCGCTCTGCTTGTTCTCAAAAAAAAAGCGGATGCACTCTGGGGTTTCAGCGAGGACGATTAACAACACCAACTGAGCGACATGAATTAATAACGCTTATTACTAACGCACAGGATGCAGGGGCAAGGAAAGAAAAAGCATGTGAGTTACTTGGGCTGACACTAAGAACAGTTCAGCGCTGGATTGAAGCAGATGATATGACTGACAAGCGAACGAGTACGGAAAAACGGGCGCCAAATCGTCTCACAGAGTTAGAGCGGCAGCGCATTATTAATACAGTTAATTCACCCGAATATGGGCATTTACCGGCCAGTAAAATAGTCCCTAAACTGCTTGATAACGGCATATGGATAGCGTCTGAAAGTTCGTTTTATCGGGTTATGAAGGCACATAACTTATTAACGCATCGAGAAAAAGTGAAACCAACTAAGCCAATGAAAAAGCCAAGAGCATTCAAGGCCGTGCGTGCAAATGAAGTATATACTTGGGATATCACCTATTTACCAACGAGCGTAAAAGGGCAGTTTTTCTACTTATATTTAGTGATGGACATTTTTAGCCGAAAGGTTGTTGGTTGGCAGGTTTACGACACACAATTAAGTGAATTAGCCGCAGACTTAATGAAGGATATTTGCAGTAGAGAGCAAATAAAGCGCGAGCAAGTCACGTTGCACTCAGATAATGGTAGCCCAATGAAAGGCGCGACATTGTTGGCAACATTACAGGAGTTAGGCATTGTACCATCATTTAGTCGACCATCAGTAAGTAATGACAATCCGTATTCTGAGTCGCTATTTAAAACGTTAAAGTATCGCCCAGAATACCCAGAAAAGGCATTTGAAGATATAAGCGCAGCAAGAGAATGGGTAAGTGGGTTCGTTGATTGGTACAATAATGAGCATCTACACAGTGGTATAAAATTTGTGACGCCAAACCAACGTCATTCAGGTTTAGACAAAGAAATATTAGCCAAGCGTCAGCAGGTAAACGACGCTGCTAAATTGAATAACCCAAGTCGCTGGTCAGGAAAGTCACGAGATTGGTCAATGATAAATGAAGTAAATTTAAATCCTGAGAAAAAAGAAGAAATGCGGGCGGCATAAAATTTAACTTGAGGCGACAACTAACTTGAAAAACTCCGCTCTTCTCTGTGAAGCGCGCAGCGCCTCAGTGTTCTCGGTGGTAATTAATTTTTAGAGTTATTTCAACGAAGGTGTGAAGCTTGCTCACGTAAAAGGTTGTTTATTTAACTATCTATAAACAAAGTACGTTAGCAAGCAAAGCGCCTACATTAAATTCGCTGTGCTACTGTAAGTTTGCATTAGTAGATGAGCATTCCAACTTGTACCTTAACGTATATTGTGTGAAAAATTTGTATTTATGCTTATTGATAATAAAGCTGCGCCTATTAGCAAAGTCCACTATGCTATGGGCTATTCGTTATTTATATTTTAAGGATTTATCATGATTGAACAAGGCCAAAACGTACCACAGGTAACACTTACGCAGTTAACAAGCGAAGGTATGCAAACACTGACTAACAAAGAATTATTTGATGATAAAAAAGTGGTGTTATTTGCTGTGCCTGGGGCGTTTACGCCAACGTGTTCAAATGCGCATTTACCTGAATTTATTACCCTTGCTGATAAAATTAAAGCAAAAGGTGTTGATGCTATTTATTGTGTTTCGGTAAACGATGCCTTTGTAATGAAAGCATGGGGCGACTCGCAAAACGCTGAAGAAATTTTAATGCTAGCCGATGGTGATGCAAGCTTTACCAAAGCACTCGGACTTGAAAAAGACACCGCTGGCTTTGGTGGTATGCGTTCATCTCGTTACGCGATGATTGTAAACAACGCGGTTGTTACTGGGTTATTTGTAGAAGAAGGCAAAGATTTTAAAGTAAGTCGTGCAGAGTATGTTTTAGAAGAGCTTTAAGGCCGCATTTAGTTTGTCAGTGGTTAGTACTTAGTTATCAGATAGAAGCTTTTAGACATTAGTGATTAGACTGAAGATTTTAGTTATTAATGAATATTGTATTTTTTGGCTAGTTTAGTTAGCTAGTTGTTATTTGTATATTTAAAACTAAGCTAGTAAAAATGATATAAATAAAAGTAACACTAATGAATTTTGAAAATTTAGATGTATGGAAACGATCTGCACGTCTTAGCGTAGATATTTACAGGTCTACAGCAGATATAAAAGACTATGGGTTCAGAGATCAGTTAACACGCTCAGGCCTTTCAGTGCCGAGCAACATTGCAGAAGGTGTGTGTAGAGAAAGCTATAAAGAGAAAAGTAGATTTATAGATATAGCTAGGGCTTCTCTTGCAGAAGCTAGAACACAGATATACATAGGCACAGAAATAGGTTACTTAAATAAGTCAACAAGCCAACAATGGATAATAGAAACAAAAGAATTAGCTGCTATGTTAACAAGCCTTAAAAATAAGTTTGATAACAGCTAACTTTAGAGTGTTTAGCTATTCATTCTCCGCGCTGAAAGCTGAAAGCTGAAAGCTGAAAACTGAAAACTGAACACTTTTTCAAAGCTCAAACGGCGCTACGCCTACGGCTTTCATTTTGTAACCTACCTGTGCTAATTCACCTGACCAGGTTTCTGTTGTAATAATACCTGTGACTACAATTGCATCGTAAAGGCTTTCGATTGGTACGCCGCCTTTTATAGTAACGTGTACAAGCTGGTTAGGTGGCGGTGGTGGTACGTGTATGCAGGCACCAAAATACGGTACTAATAAAAATTCGGTGATTACTTCGCTATCGCCCTCTAGCGGTACAACAAAGCCGGGTAAGCTGACAGATTGCCCGTTTAGTTCTTTTACTACAGGGGCGTCTAAGTCGGGCTGTACCCAGTTTTGATCGCTGCCTTCGTGGTTTGCTTGTGCTTGGGTATCTATTTGCACATGGCCTTTTGGAATTAAGTCTTCCCAAAAAATTTCTTTAGGTGGATTAGCATTACTTGAAAAACTAATAATAGCTAAGCTTAATATGCAAAAAGCATTTAAAGCTGTTTTAAAAAGTGTCATAAAATTCCTAAACATTATGTTTTTATGCTCATGCCGTCGCTGAGTGAGTAAAAATAAGCACGAGTTGCTGGTATTAAACCAATAATAAAACCCGCCGCCATAATAACGCCTATGAGGGTGAGTTCATAGCGTGAAAGCATAGCTATATTTACACTAATACCCGCATGGCTTTGTAGGTAGTCGGCTCCTAAAAATAAGGTGGCGTAAAATAATGCGCACCCAAGCACACAGCCTAAAAATGTTGTAAGCAATGACTCCATACTTATAAGTGTAAATAGCTGCCATGGCCTTGCACCAACAGAGCGTAATATAGCAAGCTCACGGCGACGTTGATTAAGGTTTGCAAGTAACGTGGTTAACATACCTAGCAGGCTTATTAGCACGACAACAAATGAAAAAAGCAGCAATATTTTTTCAACAATGGCGAGCATTTCCCATAAGTCTTTTAGCGTGACGGTAGGCATAATGGCTAATAGAGCCTCGGGCTTGTACTGATTTATATTGCGCCTAATTTGTAGTGTATATAAAGGCGAATCAAACCCCATTAAAAATGCAGTGATTTGTTTAGGGTGACCAGTTAGGTTGTCATGTTCATCGTGTTCATCGTGTTCATCGTGTTCATCGTGTTCATCATGTTCATCGTGCTCATGACTTGCGTTACCGCCGTGAATTAAATCAATAGCGGCAAGCGGTATATGCAGTGTTTTGTCGACCGGGGTACCCGTCGGGTCTAAAATGCCGACTACTTCAAATGGGTTATCGTTGTGATGATGAAAACTGGTATTACCCATACCGTGGGATATTACAATGCTATCGCCCAGCTTATAGCCTAGTTTTGTAGCTACCTCATTGCCCAATACCACGCCGTGAATAGTGCTAAAAGGATTACCTGCACTAAAACTCAAATGTTGTTTTTTAGCAAAGCGGTAATGGGTAAAGTAATCGGGGGTTGTGCCTAACACGGCTTGGCCTTTGTGGCTGTCGCCAAGGCTAATAGGAATGCTCCACTTTACGCCGCGTTGGCTTGTTATGTATTTGTAGCTTTGCCAGCTCACGCCATTATTGGTGTGGCCAATTCTAAACACCGATGAAAGCAGTAATTGAATATCGCCGGTGCGGGCTCCTACAATTAAATCGGTACCCGAAATGGTATTGCTAAAGCTGCTTTTAGCATCAACTCTCACACGTTCAATACTTAGCAATAACATAACGCTAACGGCAATGGTAAACAGTGTTAAAACAACACTTGCCCGTCTATTTAATAGGCTTTTAAAAGCAAGCTTTGTAAGGATCATAATGCCTCCTGCAAACTTATTAAGTCGATTGAGCGATTAAACAGCGGCTTTAAATTTTCGTCGTGGCTTACAAATATTAATGTGCTGTTTGTTTTACTCGCTTGTTCAAACAATAAGTTAATAAAGCTTTCGCGGTTTTGTGTATCAAGGGCTGAGGTTGGCTCGTCGGCAATTATAATTTCAGGGTTACCAATAAATGCGCGTGCGGCGGCCACGCGTTGTTGTTGGCCAATGCTTAATTCTGCCACATTTTTATTATGGTATTGCTCGGTTAACCCCAGTGAGTCTAATAGCCGTGTAGCCTCATTATTTAACGTGGCAGAGTGGCTTAATGCTTTTTGTTGGCGTTTTTTTGAAAATTGGCAGCCCAGTATCACGTTTTCAATAGGCGATAGGTAAGGAAGTAAGTTGAAGTTTTGAAAAATAATACCAATGTGGTCAGCTCTAAATACATCTCGTTGAGTGTTACTTAGTGTATTTAAGGTGTGGTTTAATAACGTGACATTGCCGCTGGTAGCTGTATTTATACCGGCAAGTAAGGCAAGTAACGTTGATTTGCCCGAACCACTTGGGCCATGTAAAAAAACATGTTGGCCTTTTTCAATGTTAAGTTTGCTAATAGTTAGCGTGGGCGTTTTATCGTTTTTATGCCATTTAAAAGTAACGTTATTAAGGCTTATCATTGTTTGGTTTACCACTTCCAATAATTAAGGTTTTTGCGCGTTTTAAACTGCCTAATAATATTAAACGGTTTAGGTTTTAGCTTTTCGTCACTAAGTAAAAACTCATTCGTTGCAGCCACTACTCGCTCACTTGATTTACCGTCTGTGTATGGGTGCAGCTGTTGGCAGTAGCTTTCTATATTTTGCATCAATGTTTTAGGGTAGGTGAATGCAAGGTCTATCGCGTCTTCGAGCTTATTTGGATCTGTTACGTTTAGTAAGTGCTTGTCTGGGGCATTATTACAAAAGGTCACAACAGGCTTTCGTTGCACTATAAACATTAAAAGCACCGACGAGGTATCACACAGCATTACATCGGCCGACTTTAATAAGGGTACTACGTCGTCGGTTTCAATAAAGGTTAAGTTTTGATTACTTAACGCTTTGTATTTATTAACAAGCTCAATAGGCATTTTAGGATGAAACTGCATTAATATGCGCCACTTTCCTGTTTCGCTAAAGTGCTTTATTTGCTCGTAAAGTTTAGGTGCAAGTGATAAACGTTTTGAAAAAGTAGAACAAATTAAAAGTGTAGGGCGAGTGTCGGCTTTGCTGGTATATGGGGTGTGTAATTCGCCAGTAAACAAGCGGTCGAGCGTTGGCCAGCCAGTTTCAGTTACTTTAAAATATCCAAGCTTTTTTTGTAAGGCTTTAAATGGCACTGTGGTATTAGGACCTTGTGTACAGTAAAGATCAAAGCAGCCCCTTGCTTTTAGGTGGTCGTTGTTCCCTTTTTTATCAAGTTTTCCGGCATCAAAACCATGAAATACACCCACTTTAATACCCGGAAAAAACGTAGGAATTAAATTAGCCGGTGCAAACGTAGCATCGGGTTTCCAGTTGTGAATGTCGTCTATTGAATTCAGACGTATTTCATCGGGTGTTAAAAAGTCAGGGTTTACAGAGCTACCTTGTAAAAACCAGCGTACCTGACCACCATTCGCTAATATGGCCGCCTGAATAGGCCTCAAAATTGCGTATGAATAATTTTGAGATATATACATTAAGTATTTTTTATTTTTGGTGGTGGTTAAGTAGTTCAAGCTAGCTCCTCGACTCAATAGCCCAGCCAGTTTACCCGATTGTGACAACCATATAAATATTCTTGCTAAATCTCTTAACCAAAGTTCAGGTTATTTAGTTTCAAGCCCAAGATTGAGCTTTGAAGTTGGCTGGATTATCATACCGCACATAACCCCATACCATACTTTGCTCATAGAGCATCCCTAACCCCGGAGATAGCATGACTAGCTATAAAGTTTTAGACGTAAACGATGATTTACCCATCCGCACCAAAGGTGAAGTACACAGTGGTAAAGTGCGTTCAGTTTATTGGCTAACAGACGAAGACAGTGCGCGATTAATTAAAGATAAAGGCTACAAAGTACCCGCAGGTACTGAGCTGGCTATTATGGTGATTTCGGACCGCATTTCAGCGTTTGATTGTATTTGGCAAGGCGAAAATGGCTTAAATGGAGTGCCGGGTAAGGGAATAGCACTTAACACCGTTGCATCCTACTGGTTTAAATTATTTGACGAAGCAGGCCTAGCTGGCAATCATATTGTGGATATTCCGCACCCATATGTATGGATAGTTCGTAAAGCAAGCACAGTTAAGGTAGAGGCGATAGCGCGCCAATATATTACGGGTAGCATGTGGCGTGATTACGCTAAAGGGACACGTAACTTTTGCGGTATAGATTTACCTGAAAGGTTAAACGCGAATCAAAAACTCGATAATGTGCTTATTACGCCATCAACCAAGGGGATTATTGAAGGCGTTGCCGACATACCGCCAGTAGACGATGTAAATATTACCCGCGAGAACATAACAAATAACCTAGACGTATTTAATTTTAAGTCGGAAGACGACGTTGCAAAATACGAAAAGCTGTTAGTAGAAGGCTTTGGCTTAATTAGTAAAGAGCTTGCCAAGCTTGACCAAATTTTTGTAGATACCAAGTTTGAATTTGGTTATGTAGAAGACCTAAATGGTGCACAACAGCTTATTTATATCGACGAAGTGGGTACACCAGATTCATCGCGTATATGGGATGGCGCTGCGTATCGAGATGGTAAAATTGTTGAAAACTCTAAAGAAGGCTTTCGCCAATTGTTAATTAATAACGTGCCAGAAAGCGACGTATTACTAAACAAAGATCGCATGGCTGAGCGTGAAAAATTAGCAAAAGAGTATATTTTACCCGAATCAGTCATGCTTGAAGTGTCTAATACTTATGTGGGTATTGCCAGCAAAATAGTTGGTGAAGCAATTACTATTCCTGAGGATCCGCGTCGAGAAGTCATTTCTATTTTAGACGCTGATTATGGCTTAATTGTAAAATAGCCATACTAAAGAACTAAAAAACCCAGTGGCTAACTTTTTATTTTTAGTTACTGGGCTATATTCCTTGCAATTAACCCCTGTAATTAATTACCTTAACCTAACGTTAATAGTTAGGTGTTGTTATGTTTGAACGTTGTTTGCAAAAAATAACTAAAAGTTGCCGTTTTTTAATCATGGGTTTGTTTTTTGGTTACTTTTCTAACGCCGCTGCACTGGAGTTGGTAGTAGAAGATCAACACGGTGGCAAACTAGCAAATGCTGTTATTGAGCTTCACTTTAACGCCGAGCAATTAGCCAAGCCAAATCTTCCTGTAGCCACTATGGACCAAGTTCATAAACAGTTTTTGCCAGAGCTATTAGTTGTGCAAAAAGGGCAGCAAGTTGACTTTCTAAATAGCGATAATATTCGCCACCATGTGTATTCTTTTTCGCAAGCTAAGCCTTTTCAGCTAAAGTTATATTCAGGGCAACCAAAAGCACCTATTACTTTTGATAATCAAGGGGTCGTTGTTTTGGGGTGTAATATTCACGACTCCATGGTTGGCTACATATATGTGGCAGGTAGCAAACATGTTTATAAAACAAATAAGCAAGGCAAAGTAACCTTGCCAAATAACCTATTACCGATTGAATTAAGCGTATGGCACGCTTTGCAAACAGCACCTTTGGAGAATAAAAAAATTATAACAGTAAGCGCTAAAAGCAAACACACCATAACGGTAAACACATCTACACCAGCACCAAGAAACACCTTTGGTAGCAAATTTAAGGCTGGTAATGACTCATAGTTTAAAAAACCGAATTACCTCACTCTGCGTAGGGCTGGTGTTATTAACAACGCTGGTGAGTGTTGCTAGTTTTTGGTGGTCAACAAGTCAGTTTCAGAAACAAAAAGTAGACCAAGACATAAGTGTTGCGCAAAACGTTTATAAGCAATATTTAACCTCAAAAGAAAGCCTATTGTTAACAGCAGCTAAAGTATTAACTGCCGATTTTGGTTTTAAACAAGCGGTTGCCACGCGCGATGCGGGTACCATAAGCAGTGTTTTGTATAATCACAGCCAACGGATAGACGCGCAATTAATGTTGCTTATAGATTTATCGGGTCAGCTAATTTCGTCAAATTTAGAGCAAGGTGCCTTTGAAGACGACTTGCGACCTTTACTCGCAGAGCTATTTAACGCACAAGAGCAATCCACATTTGTAGTGTTAAACAATGAGCTTTACCAGGTTATTTTATTACCTGTAAAAGCCCCAAGAACCATAGCTTACAGTTTAGTGGGCTTTAAAATAGACCACAGTGTTGCAAGCGAGCTTAAAAGCTTAACGGGCATGGATGTAAGCTTTGTAGGCAGTGCCGACAACCTAGTTATTAGCTCGTTAGATGAGCGCCCAACGCCTTTTGAACCGGTGAGTTATTTTAACTCGGCCACCACCTCACGAATATTTGGCGAGTACCCGGTTTACCGAAACCGAGATATTAATTTAGCCTCTTTGGCAACACACCCAATTATTATTTTATTAAGCGCCGATTTAACACAAAGTTATAGCGATTTTGAAAAGCTATTTTTTACCCTTATTATTTTGTCTATCTTAACGATGTTTGTAGGTGTAATAACAAGTAGCTTATTAGCAAATAACTTAACAACGCCGCTTTCTCAGCTAGTTGTAATTGCTAAGCAGTTTGCGCAAGGTAATTATAATTTTGAGTTTAAAGGTAAAAAACAAAGCACAGAAATAACGACCTTAGTTAATGCGTTCGACAACATGGGTAACGACATCAACAAGCGTGAACAACAAATTAGTTTTCAGGCGCGACACGATACTTTAACCGGCTTTTATAATCGCTCTGCGATGTTAGAAGTGTTGGACAAAGAATTAAGCGAATTAACTCAATATACGCTTGTAGCTATAGATATAAAAGGGTTGCGCCATATAAACGATAAGCTTGGCCCGCGCATTGGCGATGAATGTATAAAAACCGTGGCATGCAGAATAAGTGAGTTTTCGGATGAGTTTGGTGGGATTCATGCGCGTATTGGGGGAGATGAGTTTTTAACGGTATTTCCAAGCAGTGCGGTTAGCGAGAAAAAGTGCGGCATAGAGGGATTAATTGCTAGGCTCCAAGAGTGTTATACCATTCAAAAGCTAAAAATTAACTTACAGTTTAGTACCGGTGTATTGCAGTACCCATCGCAAGGTACTGCCAGTGACGACTTAGTAAGGCGAGTGCTTATTGCCGTAGAAAATGCGGCCAATAACCAAAACCATATACATTATTACCAAGATGGCGAGGACGAGGCCCACTTAGATCGTTTAATTATGCTTGATGAATTAAAGCAAGCTATTAGCGACGACGATGGTCAGCTGTTTATGACCTACCAGCCTAAGCTGCATATGCAAACTCAAAAAATAGATAAAGTTGAGTCGCTTATTCGTTGGCAGCGTAAAGATGGCAGCTGGGTTAATCCTGAGTTATTTATTGATTTAGCTGAGCGCTCGGGGCTAATTGTTGAACTAACGGCGTGGGTAATAAATACCGTTGTTGCGCAAGTTGCCGATTGGAAGTCGAAGGGCATTGAGCTTCAAGCCGCTATTAATGTATCGGCACAAGATATTGCGTATCCGGGCTTTCATGCCGCGTTAGTCGCTACGCTAAAAAAACATAATGTTGATGCAAGGTTAATCACCATTGAATTAACCGAGCGCGACATGATAGAAAACGAAGAAAAGGGCATAAAAGCGCTTAAAGATTTAAAACAAATTGGCGTTAAAATATCGCTTGACGATTATGGGGTAGGGCAAACATCGCTGGGGCGTTTAAAAATGTTGCCTATTGATGAGCTTAAGCTTGATAAATGTTTTATTTTAAAACTAGATGCTTCTCAAAAAGATCAATTTATAGTGCAGTCGTCAATTACGCTTGGGCATCAGTTAGGTTTTTCGGTGGTGGCTGAAGGGGTCGAAACCGAAGAGTCGTTAGCTTTACTTGAAACAATGCAGTGCGACCATGCACAAGGTTACTACCTTAGCCGGCCTTTAAAAGCTGATTTATTAGAACAATGGCTGGAAGAATACTATGGTAAAAATTAAGTATTTATTTGTCAGTGTTTTATTGCCAACGGTTGCCAACGGTTGCCAACAGTAGCGGAAAGTTACTAGCAACACCTGGTGTATCTCAAGTTGAAGGTAGCGGCGGTGGCGGTATAGTGCCTTGGGCTCAGCTTGCGGGTTATGCGAGCGAAGATGAATTTTCGGTAAATGGTTTTTGTAGCCGAGCTGATGTGAGTGATTACGCATTAAATGTATGTGGTGCGCAGTTAAACTTATTTAATCGGGTGGAGCTAAGTTACGCAAAACAAGAGTTTGACGTGCCAGCACTTAACACCGAAATAGAGCAATCGATTACTAGTGCAAAAATACGTTTATATGGTGATATTGTTTACAGCCAATGGCCGCAATTAAGTTTAGGTATACAGCATAAATCGCTAGATGACGGCACCGTAGCCAAACTTGTTGGCGCAGAGGATACCAGCGGTACAGATTATTACTTGGCTGCCAGTAAGCTTCACTTAGGTGCATTTGCAGGTTATAACTGGTTTTGGAATGTAACAACACGCTATAGTGAAGCCAATGAACTGGGACTACTCGGTTATGGTGGCGGCAATGCTGACAGCGCGTTTTTATTTGAAGGTAGCACCGCTGTATTTTTAAGTCGTGAATTGGCAATCGGTATTGAGTATCGTCAAAAAGCGAATAACTTAAACTTGGGTGAGCAAGACTGGAAAGACGTTTTTGTTGCCTGGATGCCTAATAAAAACGTGAGTGTAACTGCCGCATATTTAGATTTAGGGCGTATTGCTGGGGCAGACAGTCAAACGGGTTGGTACTTATCGGTAACAGGGTATTGGTAATGAAGTTAATTGCAGTTGGGTTTTTATGTGTAGGTATTTTAATGGGCTGTGCGAATAAAGCAGCGCCTACTTTATATTACCAAATTGGCGGTAACGCCGGCATAGAAAAACTAATTGATAGCTTTATTAACCAAATAGGCAATGACGAGCAGGTATTTCACTACTTTGAGCACACAAACATAGCACATTTTCGCCAAGGTTTTATTTTGCATATGTGCATGCTTACCGATGGTCCGTGTAAATACAGCTACGCAGGTGATTCAATGGTAGACATACACACCGGCATGAATATAACAGAAAAAGATTTTAATCATGTTGTTGATTTATTAGTGAATGCCATGAATGAGCAAAACATATCTCATCCTATTCAAAATAAAATTTTGTCAAAAATGGCGCCATTAAGAGGCGACATTATTAATATATAGTAGGTCGCAGTCATGCAGCAAATATATAGAACCACAATTATAGCTTTCTAGTTATCATTGACAGATTAGCTGATATTTTTTTGCGTTGCATATGTAAATTTAATCTGTGTTTTAAATTTCTAATAAATGTACTCTTATTAGAATGCCTACCTGAATTTGCCTTTGCTATTTCACTTTCAAATTGGCTATCAGTGGCAATTGGATATGGCTTAATACCTACGATATTGAGCCCAACTTCACTATGAAATTGCATATCAACATCAACAGGTCTAAAAAATGGCTTTCTGTGCAGAAGTTTCTTAGCCCCCTCTAAAGATAATATATATCCTTGAGCTCCATTTGGGATTTTAAAGTAATTCCCTAAAACAAATTCACTTTCAAGGGATTGTGTATTAATAAATGGTAAATCTCGGCTATCAGAAAGTTTTATAAGATCCCAATTTTTTAATTTTTCTGCTGATTCAATCGTATTAGTTAAATGCGATTTAATTATAATGTCGTCCTCAAGTATTACGCATATAGGTATCGAATGTGTAACTATATGCTCCCAGACTCGCATATGGCTAATGTAACAACCTATTTCTCCTAGGGTTAAGTTGCGATGATATGAGTTTTTATTCTTTTTCGGGCAATACCAGTTGAGAAACTCTTGCTCACCAAGATTTTTACCAATAGTAGCTTCAAAGCGTTCTGCACTTATATTAAGATCTTTAAGTCGCTTTTGAACTTCATACCAACGGGATTCACAAGGTTTCATATTGATAATAAATATCGAAGTTTTCATTTTTTAATTACTTTATTGTTGTAGCTTAATAGTCTTTAAGCGAAATAGATTTATTTAAAAAATCCAGTTTATGTAATGAGACTCAATAATTTTACTCTATCGAAGCTATATATTATTTATAAACTGAGAAAAGGTACTTGTTAAAACTGTATTGGGTTTGGATAACAGCTATAACGAAACCTGCTCTTCCATCTAAAAAACCTAGCCTTAAAAAATAATGTCGAATAAAAGCAAATATGGCAGAGCCTGTAGCTTTTGATAATGAGGTTTTTTTTCCTTTTTGAATTATTTGCTTTGCGCCTATGTTAGCGTAGTGGTTTCTTTTATTAAGATATGTAAAAATATCTTGGTGTTGGAAGTGTAAAATGTTTTCTTTTAATGTAATTAGCTCACAGTCTTTTATTACAACAGATTCATGCACTAAATTTTTGTTGTAACTGGTTTTTTTCTTGTTATAAATACGGGCAATATGATCAGGGTGCCAGCCACTATGATAAATAAACTGGCCACAAAAATATGTTAGCCGATTTATTCTTAATACATTTTCTTCACTACACCTAGGTAAAGTATTAAGTATCTCATTTTTTAATGTTTCACTAACTTCTTCATCGCAGTCAATAGCAAAAATCCAGTCGTTACTAGCTAACTGTTCAGCTCTTCGACGTTGCTCGCCAAACCCTTGCCAATCCTCTCTAATAAATATCTTATCGGTGTATTTTTTTGCAATTTCGAGTGTATTATCTGTGCTGCCGGAGTCAAGCAGAATAATCTCGTCAGCCCATTTAACTGATTCTAAACAGCGGGCAATTGTACTTGCCTCATTCTTACAAATAATACAAACAGATAGTTTCAAAATATTCTTCTCATAATTAAGTTATTGACGATAGACCCAAACATAAATCCATCTACATATTAGTAACTATAGTATTCCAAAGTATTACTTTTAAGACCATTTTTATAGCTGTTTTTATAGCTATTTTTAAAATAATAAATGCTAGAGTTAATATTGCCTAATTACTTAGTATTATTTAATCAAATTTTTTGATTATATTGTTTTATACTACAGGGAATTTTTTATGAAATATCTTGTTGATGCAAAGTGGCTTAAGATACGTTTAGAACAAACTAACTTAGTTATTTTTGATGCGGGTATGCTTCGCCCCGGGGTTTTAAGAACTTATATGCCTGAAGCTATGCTACCCAATGCAAAGCGGTTTGACATAAAAAATGAGCTAGCAGATAAATCAAACCCGCTATCAAGCACAATGTGTAATGCACAGCAGTTTACACAGGTTATGCAGCATGCGGGTGTAAACCATGATTCGTTTATTGTGGTATACGAAGATGCTGGCTTATTTAGTGCTGCAAGGGCGTGGTGGATGCTAAAAGCCATGGGGCATCACAATGTAAAGGTTTTAAATGGCGGCCTTAAAAAGTGGTTAGCGTGCCGCTATGCAGTGCAGCAAGGTTATAGTGAGGCTTTAACGTGTGGTAATTTTGAAGCAAGTTATAATCCAAATTACTTTATTGACCGCCAGCAAGTATTAGCAGCCATAGATGATGTGAATACTATATTGTTAGATGCGCGTGCCTATAAACGCTTTACTGGTGAAGAGAGCGAACCTCGAAAAGGCATGCGAGGTGGGCATATACCACAAAGCCGTTCATTGCCTTTTTTAGATTTATTAACCGATGGCGAGGCTAAAGCTTTTGAAGAAATAAAGATAAAATTTGAGAACGCTGTAGGTACTGCAGAGTATATTCAATTTAGCTGTGGATCAGGTATTACAGCGTGTATTTTAGCTTTATTTGCTGATGAATGTGGTTATAAAAACTTAAGTGTTTATGACGCTTCTTGGAGTGAGTGGGGCGCAAGTAACTCGTTGCCTATTGTTACTGGAGAAAAGTAGGTGAGTTATGAGTTTAAAGTTTGCTCATGTTAAAGCGCAGCGCCTCTAAACCTCTTTATGAATAACGGTACTTAAAAATTTTACTCACAAGGAGAAGTAAAAGAGAAGAAAATGAGAAGGTAAAAACGAATATTTTCTCGCATTTTTATTAAGTAGCTTTTACTTTCTAAAACCATAAGGGCAGTTTTTACAGCCATTTTTACAGCAGGTTCCTCGCTTTAAAAAAAACCACTTACTAAATACCATGTAGCCATTGTGCATAGTGTAGTCGAGCTCTTCAATTAAGTTATCGTTTCCTCTAAATGCTTTTGCAAACTCTATTTGGCTTTTTATTGGCTGAGTATAAAGCTCTTCAAGGTAGTGATTAATTTTATTGAGTGTACAGGTTTGGCACAAACAGCTTGTTGCTGTTGCGTCTAGGGGTAAAATAGCGGGTAACTGGTTACACCAACATGCGGTTATATTATTTACATTACAGTTAAGCACTGTATTACATTGGCTGCAGTTTGTTTGAGTCATTTTAGTTCTTATCAACAGTAGAGCGCCAAGAATAACAAATATTATGAATATACAAAAAGCCTTAGCAGAATTTATTACGTTTTCGGCACAAAGAGACAATGCAATATCGGTTATTGTGTCAACGCCTGCATATGGTCAAGCGCCCTTATATACATTAAAAACTGACGTATTAGTTGGTGTAATTAAACGCTGTTTGAGTGGTGAAATAAATTTAGATGACTTAGAGCTTTGGGCTAACGTTATTGAGTCACGAAAAGACGTTGATTGCGCTCAACACGAGGGCGTTATTTATGCGCTTAGTAATAGCGAGCAAATGGGCGAGCTTGATCACCAAAAGCTTGAAAAAATACTGGCATTGTTAAAGGGTTAAAGTTTAGGTTAACTTAAAACCGCATTTAAATTAAATGCGGTTTTAGTATTTTTTGACAACGTGGTTACTTGTGATATCCCAAGCAGGTTTCTACTTCGTTTTTAGATCCTAAAATAACCGCTACACGCTGGTGGATAGCGTCTGGCTGAATATCCATAATACGTTCAGAGCCTGTTGAGGCAATGCCGCCGGCTTGTTCTACTAGCATAGCCATTGGGTTTGCTTCGTAAAGTAGGCGCAGTTTATTGGGTTTCTTAGGATCTTTAGTATCAGTTGGGTAAGTAAATACACCGCCTCGGCTTAGTACGCGATGAACATCGCCTACCATGGCCGCAATCCAGCGCATATTAAAGTTTTTAGCGCGCGGGCCGGTATCGCCTTCTAACAAATCATTTATGTAATTTTGCATAGCGGGTTGCCAATGACGCTGATTAGACGCATTAATCGCAAACTCGTTTGTATCTGCAGGTATAGTGGCAAAGTCTTCTGTTAGTAAAAAGCTACCTTGGGTTTTATCAAGGGTGAACATACGTGTGCCTTTACCTGTACTAAGCGCCAACATTGTTGATGGGCCGTAAAGTACATAACCTGCTGCAACTTGCTTGTGGCCAGGTTGCATAAAAATACTTTCGTCTGCTGCATCTGAGCCTTCAGGCGCTTCCATAATTGAAAATATAGTCCCTACCAGCGAGTTAATATCGGTGTTTGACGAACCATCAAGTGGGTCAAATGCTACAATATATTTAGCGTCTGGGTTTCCTGCAACGGTGTAGTCTTCTTCTTCAGAGGCAATGGCTTTAACTGTGCCCGACTCCAGTAAAATATCTTTTAATAGCTGATTAGATAATACATCGAGCTTTTTTTGAGTTTCGCCTTGAATGTTTTCATCAAGTGTTGAGCCTAATACGCCTGAAAGTGCGCCTTGGCCAACACGAAAAGATATTTCTTTACATGCCGCTAAAATAGTTCGGATTAATGATAATAGTTCTCTTGGGCAACCGTCTTCTAGCAATACTGGAGGGAGTCTACGCATTCTATTTTCCTGATAACGTGTTAAAACTAATCATAATGTGAGAGAGATTAGTTTAGAGCGCTGAAATTCGTCTTAAATATCTGTATTGTTTAAATACCGCCCTATAATGGGGGCACCTAATCGTACCTAAAACGCCAATAACAAAGATAAGATTATGAAAAAAATACCACTACTAAGTTACATATTCTTTACTGTGTTGTGCTCTATCATAACTCAAGCGCACGCAGCAATTAAGTCAATTGATGAATTTACTACACAAATGAACCACTTTCCGGGGTACTACTCGTTTTATTACGATACTCAAAACGGCAAAGTGTATTTAAAAGTAGATAAGTTTGAGCAGCAGTTTTTATTACAACAAAGTTTGCCATACGGGGTTGGGTCAAACGATATTGGACTTGATCGAGGCCAGCTTGGCAACACGCATTTGGTACAGTTTGAGCGCTTTGGCGATAAAGTCATGCTGCGTGCTGTAAATACTTACTACCGTGCTAACACTAATAACAAAGCCGAGCAGCAAAGTATCAAAGAGGCATTTTCATCAAGCATATTGGCGGGCTTTAAAGTGGTTGCAGAAGACAAAAGCACGGCACTTATTGACTACACGCCTTATTTATTGAGCGATGTACATGGAGTAAGCCGTACATTAGCTGCCCGTAAGCAGGGTAATTTTAACCTTGATGAATCACGAAGTGCGGTTTACATGGCGCGTTCAAAAGCCTTTGTAAAAAACACCGAACTGGAAGCCGTGCTTACATTTAAAGGCACAAAGCCGGGTAAGTTTGTACGCCAAGTTAGCGCCAACCCATACACTGTTACCGTGCATATGCACCATTCACTTATTCAATTACCAGATGAGAATTACACACCACGTAAATTTAACCCGCAATCGGGCTTTTGGAGCATTGAACACAAAGATTACGCAGCGCCTTTAGGCGAGTCGATGTATGTTCGTTATATACCGCGTCACCGTTTAGCAAAAAAAGATCCGAGCTTACCTATTAGCGAGCCGGTTGAGCCTATTGTTTATTATTTAGATCCCGGTGTACCAGAGCCAGTTAAAAGCGCCTTACTTGAAGGCGGTAAGTGGTGGAATGATGCATTTAGCGCTGCAGGTTATAAAAACGCGTTTATTGTTAAAGTATTACCAACCAATGTTGATCCCATGGATATTCGTTACAACGTGATTCAATGGGTGCATAGAGCAACACGTGGCTGGTCATACGGAAGCTCAGTTATTGATCCGCGCACCGGTGAAATATTAAAAGGCCATGTGACGTTGGGTTCGCTTCGTGTTCGCCAAGATATATTAATTGCAGAAGCGCTGGCTGCTCCTTATTTTAAAGGAGATGAAGTTGCTAAAAACTTACACGCTATGGCGCTTGATCGTATCCGCCAGTTAAGCGCCCATGAAATTGGCCATACATTAGGTATTGCCCATAACTTTGCGGCATCAGTAAGTGATAGAGCCTCAGTAATGGATTACCCGCACCCATTATTGAGCTTTAATGAACAAGGCAAGCTTGATGTAACACGAGGCTATGCAACAGGTATGGGCGTATGGGATACCCAGGTAATTAAATACGGTTATAGCGACTTTACCAATCAAGATGAAAGCGCAGAGCTGGCCGCAATTTTAAAAGATAATAAAGCCAAAGGGTTAGCGTTTATTTCAGATTCTGACGCGCGAGCTAAAGGGGGCGCTCATCCAACTGCTCACTTATGGGATAACGGCGCTAACCCATCAGAAGAGCTTTTACGTGTTTTAGATGTGCGTAAAAAGGCACTTTCGCAATTTGGTATTAATAATATTAAGTCCGGTGTTGCGCTATCTCAGTTAGAAGAAAAGCTTGTGCCACTTTATTTATTTCATCGTTTTCAAGTTGAGTCTGTGGTTAAGTTAATTGCAGGTGTAAATTACGAATATGAAACGCGCGGTGATGAGCCTGTCCAAGGCGCTCAGGTTGTTGATAAGCAAGTGCAACAAGATGCAGTTAATGCCATTTTAGCAACGCTTACAGCCAAAAATTTAGTTATACCTGAATCGGTATTATCGTTAATTCCGCCAAAAGCATATGGTGAGTCTAAATCGCGCGAAAGCGTAGTGGGGCGTACAGGTTTAACGCTCGATGCAATGGCTTTACCAGAGGTTGCAGTGCAGCATAGTTTATCGTTGTTGCTTAATCCACATCGCTTAAATCGTTTAGCGCAACAACAAGCCCGTAATAACCAATTTTACAGTTTAGATGCGTTATTAAAGCAGTTATATAGCCATGTTTATAATGTATCGTCGCCCGACACAATGAAAGGCAAAATAACCCAGCGTATACAGTTTTTAACAGCAAAAACGTTTGCTGACTTAGTGGCAAATAATAATGTAAGCCCAGAGGTACAAGCGCAACTTCGTTATTACTTAGTTAAGCTAAGTGACGACTTTAATCAAAACACTATGCTGAGTAATACAAGCATCGGTGAAAGCGCATTTAAGCAATACCTAGCAGTGCAGGTAAAACACTTTTTAGCCAATGGAGAGTGGCCTAATAACTTTAAGGTTCTGCCTATACCGCCAGGTTCACCCATTTAATTTTATAAGGGCGCAGGTTAACACGCCCTGGGCTTTAAACGCCTTTATAAGCAGCGCTTCGATAGTATCAAGCGCTGTTTTTTCTTGCATAAAATTGGTTTTTTGTTAACCTACTTGCCTTCCATTTTTTGTCTTTTTGAGGTGTATATGGCGTTTTTATCTCGTGCGATTTTATCGCTGTCCATTGCACTTTCAAGTACCGCTGCCTTTGCTCAAAAACCGTGTGATGTTGAACTCAGACATGGTCTAATTATTACCGATGACGTAATACGAATTGTTGATAAAGGCCAAACACGAGTACAAATTAACAACAATACCCAGCTCTTTATTCGTGGCTATTGGGTCGATTTAGGTGAAGATGAAAGCAAAGTACTGGAGCAATTTAGCCAAGGCATTCGCCAAACAGTACCTGAGCTTGTAAATTTAGCCACCGACGGTGTTAATTTAGGGCTGAGTGCTATTGAGCAGGTGGTTGAGGGCATGTCGGATAAAGAGCCTGAAGTACTTAAAACCCAACTGCAATACGTAGAACGCGCGTTGATGGATAAGTTTAAGCGAGGCGACGACTTTTTTTTTATAGCTCCTCAATCACTTTCTCAAATTGATGACTTTTTTACAAAAGAAATAAGCCAAAAAATCCACTCGGCGGTTCATGGCTCGTTAGGTGCTATTTTAGTGTCTTTAGGGGATGCGTTTAAATCGCGTGAAGGCAATATTGAGGATCGCATTAACGATATGGGTCAACGCATGGATATCATCACGAAAGAGATTGATAAGTCATTGCAAAAAAAAGCAGACCAATTAGAGCTAAAAGCGTCAGAATATTGCGAATACCTCAACACCTTAGATGTCACCGAATCTCGCTTACAAGCGATTGTACCGGGCATGGCAGACTTTGATTTAGTGCAAATTAAATCGTAAGGGAAAGTGGTTAGTGATCAGACCGTCCTATAGTTTTATCTCATTCTCGGTTAACAAGCGGTATTCGCCTGGCGCTAAGTTTTCATCTAACTTAATACCCGCAATTTGCTCACGGTGTAATTCAACCACTTTGTTATCAACGGCGTAAAGCATGCGCTTTACCTGATGGTACTTTCCTTCACTAATTGATAAGCGTAAACCGTAGTTAGCTAAGCGCTCAGCAATAGCAGGGCGGGTGGCATCTTTTTCATTGTGTAGCATAACGCCTTCGCGTAATTGCTCAAGCGCTTCGTCGGTAATTGGTTCTTGGGTTTCAACTAGGTATGTTTTAAATTTATTACTGCGTGGTGAGGTAATTTTATGTGACCAGTCGCCATCGTTAGTGATAATAACTAAGCCTGTTGTGTCTATATCTAATCGACCTGCTACGTGAAAGTCACTCATATTTGGCTCATCAAGTAAGTCAAAAACTGTTTTGTGTAAGTCGTCACTATTTGCGCACACATAACCAACAGGCTTATTTAGCATAAAGTAACGTTTACCTAAAAATACTAATGGCTCACCGTTATGTAATACGGCATCTTCTTTTGCTAACTGAAAGTTATGTGCTGTGATCACCTCACCATTTACGCTTACTTCTTTACGCTTAATACTGGCGCGAGCTTGCGTGCGCGGTACTTCTGCTAAATGGCTAATAAATTTATCTAAACGGCAAGGGAATTTCATTTTGGTTCACATTTTTAGTCGGCTACAATGGGCGCGATTATAGCCGATAGTGAAATACCATGACAGTGCACAGCACACTAATTTTAAACCTATATAAGGCCAAAGTGGCCTCTGGTGAGCTGACGTACGATGCTGCCCAGCAACGTGCGGTTATGGCATTAAATACCTTAAGCCTACAACTTCAGACACCGGTAAAATGGTGGCAAAAAACACCAAATATAAACGGAGTTTATTTGTATGGGCCGGTAGGGCGCGGTAAATCAATGTTAATGGATTTATTTTATAACAATGTGCCAGTGGTAAAAAAACAGCGACTTCACTTTCATCATTTTATAGCACATGTTCATAGCCAATTAGCTGAGCTACAAGGCCACGCTAATCCGCTTACATTGATAGCGAAAAAATGGGCTAAAAACATTAAAGTATTATGTTTTGATGAGTTTTTTGTCAGCGACATTGGCGATGCCATGATTATGGCTAGATTGTTTAAAGCGATGTTTGAGCAAGGTTTAGTGCTGGTGGCTACCTCTAATGCAAAACCAGAACTGCTTTATAGCAACGGCCTGCAACGCACGCGATTTTTACCTACTATCGATTTAATTAACAACCACTGCCACATAGTCAATGTGGCCGGTGAGGAGGATCATCGCTTTAGATACGGTAAAAATAACCGCCACTATTATATCAACTTACCGAGTGATGATTTTAAAGCTATTTTTGTGCAAGCGAATTCACAGGTTACTTTTTCAGATGTAATTACGATTCACGGCCGTAAACTTAGCTACCAATTAAAAGCGCCTAGAGCCGTAATCATTGATTTTATGGCTTTATGTTCAGGCCCACGTAGTGCAAACGACTATATGTTTTTAGCATCCCAGTTTGATGTATTGTACGTTAATAATGTGCCTAAAATGGGTGAAACCGCAACGGGTAAAACGATTGTGCATGGAATAGAAGATAGCTACCAGCGGGAAAAGCAAACGCTTGAAGAGCACACTTTAGACGACGAGGCTCGGCGCTTTATTGCATTAGTGGATGAATTTTATGACTGTCAAAAATTACTGATTATAAATGCTCAGGTAAATATAGAGCATTTATATGTGGGTAAAAAGCTAAGCTTTGAATATGCGCGAACGCAATCGCGGCTAGTAGAAATGCAAAATTGGTAAAAAACGCGCTTAACGGTTTATGGCTAAGCGCATATCTAATTACTTTACTTACTGTAGCCATTTGGATTGTTTGACTGCCAGCGCCATGTATCTTGCATCATGGCATCAATTCCGCGTTTAGCTTCCCAGCCCAGCTCATTAAGGGCTTTTTCTGGTGCGGCGTAACATGCAGCAATATCGCCAGGGCGACGAGGTGATACTTGGTATGGTACTGCTTGGTTACTTGCTTTAATAAATGCATTAACCATTTGCAGAACAGAATAGCCATTACCAGTGCCAAGGTTATATACAAGTGCACCCGTATTTGTAGCTATTTTATCAAGCGCTTTTAAGTGGCCAATGGCTAAATCTACAACGTGAATGTAGTCGCGTACGCCTGTGCCATCAATGGTGTCGTAATCATCACCAAATACGGCTAACTGCTTGAGTTTGCCCACTGCTACCTGAGCAATGAATGGTAATAAATTATTAGGAATGCCATTAGGATCTTCACCAATTAGGCCCGATTCGTGAGCACCTACTGGATTAAAGTAACGCAAAATAGCAAACGCAAAGCGCTCGTCAGATTTAGCAATATCCTGGAGCATCATTTCTACCATCAATTTTGAGGTACCGTATGGGTTAGTTGTGCCACCAACAGGAAAGTCTTCTTTAATAGGTAAACTTGCCGGGTCGCCGTAAACGGTGGCTGATGAGCTAAATACTAATTTAAATACGCCCGCATCTCGCATAGCATCAACTAAGGTTAACGTGCCTTGCACATTATTTTGGTAATACTCTACTGGTTTAGCAACCGATTCGCCAACCGACTTTAAGCCTGCAAAATGAATAACACTGTTAACCGTATGCTTTGCAAATACTGAATCTAAAAAAGCTTTATCGAGTATGTCACCTTGATAAAAAGTTACTTCTTTGTCCGTAATTTGTTTAACGCGAGCCAGGGACTCTTGCGATGAATTTGCTAAATTATCGATAACAACAACATCACTTCCTTGTTGCAAAAGTTCTAAAACGGTATGCGAGCCAATATAGCCTGCGCCACCGGTTACTAAAATAGTCATGAAAGCTCCGTAGGGTTCTTTATTCAGTTGTTTTAATTTCAACATAAAATGGCATAGTTTACATGCTTTATATTTAATTTTTAGTTTGCAAATAAGATGGTTTAAAGTAGTTTTAAAAGGTACATCAGATTACATTTTGTTCGTTTATAATTACATTTAACAACTATGATTAAGTTATAGTTAATATATATCTGTTAGGATTATTTAATTAAGGTAAGCAACAAAGTCACACCATATACATTGTGTTATGGATTACTTTTTGGAGATAGCTATGAACTCAGTTACAAAAATTTCGATGGCACTGTGTGTTGTATTGCCACTATTTACACATGCTGGCGAGTCTGCAGTTAAGTGGCATGACTTTAAAGACTATCGCGATGTGCGTGCATCAAACCAAACTAAAGCGTCTTACCATAAGCAAATTACGAAGCAGTTTGAAAAACATTTCTCCAAGCTTGCTGAGCAACTGCCAAAAGATTATAAGCTAAATGTCGAAATTACAGATATTGATTTAGCTGGTGATGTACGTTTTAGTGGCACAAGTGAAATTCGCGTTGTTGAACCTATTTTTTTCCCACGTATTAACCTGAACTATTCGTTAGTTAATAAAGAAGGGGATGTAATAAGTGAAGCAAATGATGTTGAACTCAAAGACATGGGCTTTATGGATAGAATAAGAAGAGGCCGAGAGGAGTCATTTGACCACGAAAAAAGATTACTCACACAGTGGTTTGGCGAACAAGTATTAACAAGTATTGATTGAGTTAATTTGCCGCTTAAGAGCGGCAAGTGATTAACTTTGGTTATTTAAACGTGGCAAGTAAAGTGAGTAACTGTTGTAATTTAATGACGGTTGTTTTTAACTTTTCTTCGTTAAAGCCATCGGTTGATAAACTTTCTACGTCGGCTGCAACGTCTAGTACATAGGGTTTGAAACGCTTTGCTTCAAAGTCAAAACCAGCGTCTTTTCCAAATAAGGCTTTAAATTTACCATGGCCTTGTTGTTGTAATTCGTCTAGTTTTTTGTCGGCATCAAGTGCCTGACGATAAACAATTTTTAAGTTAGCGTTGAGTTGTTCAATTATAGAATCCATGGTTTTCCTAAAGCTTTGTACTGCATGGCCGATATAATACGTGGATTACATTTAAAAGTCAGGTTAGTAATATGAATATATCAGGTTCAAGTTTACCCGTTATGTCAGGGGCTAGCGAAAGTGGTGAAGTTTACAGCGCTTCTTTGGCTAAAAAACAGCAACAGGCAGACGGCGCAGCTGCGCTTGCACTAATTGAAGGTGCTGCGCAATCATCAAGTGCGCAAACACCGGCTAAATCGGTGACTGCAACACTTGGTAATAACATAAACGTATACGTTTAAATGTCGCCCTAAATAAGTTTGAGGTCGATAGGGGTCTTACTTTTTTGACCGCCTATTTCTCTTACTAGTTTAGGCACTAAAAATCCGGGCAGAGCTTTTAAAAGCTCTGCCATTATTTTTATTGCTTGCTCTTCGTTAATATCAAAGTGACTTGCGCCTTCAACTTTATCTAGCAAATACAAATAATACGGCAGCACGTCGGCATCAAATAACGCTTCACTTAAATTTATTTGTGCGTCAACCGTATCGTTCACGTCTTTTAAAATAACCGCTTGATTTAATAGCATAACGCCTGCATGTTTAAGCTTTTGCATTGCGTCTTTAAACTCATCATCTATTTCGTTGGCGTGATTTATATGGTTTATAAATACAATTTTTAGCGGTGATTTTTGTAAGCGGGCACATAGCTCGTCGGTAATTCTCGCAGGTATTACCACAGGCAAACGGCTGTGTATTCGCATACGTTTTATTTGTGGTAATTTTTCAAGCTCATCTAAAAACCAACTAATGGCATCGTCTTTGGCCATAAGCGGGTCGCCACCACTTAAGATCACTTCGTTTATATTGGTATCTGATTTTATATAGCAAAGAGCATCTAGCAGGCTTTTTTTATTAAGTTGGTTTTCTTGATATGGAAAATGACGTCTAAAACAATACCGACAATTTACCGCGCAACCGGTTTTAAACATAACTAAAACACGCGATTTATACTTATGTAAAATCCCGGGTTGATCGTTGTCTTGCTCAAGCAAGGGATCTTTATTAAACCCCGATTTTTTTAAAAACTCTTGATGACGAGGCATAACTTGCAGCAATAGAGGATCGTTTGCATCACCTTTGCGCATTTTTTTTATAAAGGGCACTGGCACCCGTACCGGAAATAAACTGCGAGCTTTTAGGTCGTTTTCATGGACTTGGCTCGATAAACCAACCATTTCAAGCAAGGTTTTTGGACAGGTAACTACATTTGCTAATTCTTTTTGCCAGTTTTTATGCAAATTTGCTTCATTTCTTTGTATCATTGGTACGTAGATTACTCGAAAAAATTAAAATAGAGGAAACGATGGCGAATTATAGCACCAACGAGTTCAAGGGCGGCCTAAAAATTATGATGGACGGCGAGCCTTGCAGTATCTTAGAAAATGAAATGGTAAAACCTGGTAAAGGCCAAGCGTTTAACCGTGTTCGTATCCGCAAGCTTATTTCTGGCAAGGTACTTGAAAAAACCTTTAAATCAGGTGAATCGGTTGAAGGTGCTGATGTTATGGATACGGACTTAGCGTATCTTTACACAGACGGTGAATTTTGGCATTTCATGAATAACGAAACATTTGAGCAAATTGCTGCTGACGAGAAAGCTTTAGGCGATGCTGGCAAATGGTTAGTTGAAAACGATGTATGTACTATCACACTATGGAATGGCAGCCCAATTGCAGTTACTCCACCAAACTTTGTAGAGCTTGAGATCACTGAAACAGATCCTGGCCTAAAAGGTGATACAGCGGGCACGGGTGGTAAACCAGCAACGCTTAGCACGGGTGCAGTAGTTCGTGTTCCATTATTCGTTCAAATTGGCGAAGTAATTAAAGTAGACACACGCAGTGGTGAGTACGTAGGCCGTGTTAAGTAATATTTAACGTAGCTTAATAATACCAATTCGCAAAGAGCAACACGACCTAAGCGAATTGGTATAAATCCCAGCCTATGCTGGGATTTTTTTTGGAGAAAATATGTCAGCAACACTTTGGGCGCCCAGCGCAAATATAAAAACATTAAAACAACGCGCAGAAATTTTACGCACAATTCGTGAATTTTTTTACGTACGAGATGTAATGGAAGTAGAAACACCGAGCTTAAGTGCTGCTAGTGTCACTGATGTTCACTTGGCAAGTTTTAATACTTCATTTATGGGCCCCGGGCATGCTGGTGGTTTGCCTCTTTATTTACAAACATCCCCCGAGTTTGCAATGAAACGCTTGTTAGCGGCCGGTTCAGGTTCTATTTTTCAGCTTTGCAAAGCATTTAGAAATGAAGAGGCGGGCAGTCATCATAACCCTGAGTTCACGATGCTTGAGTGGTATCGTCCTGGGTTTGACGAATTTGCATTGATGGATGAAATGGATGAGCTAATGCAGTGCGTACTTAATGTGGAGTCAGCAACGCGTATTACTTATCAGGATGCATTTAAACAAGTATTAGGCCTGGATCCACTGACAGCATCTTTAGATCAACTAAAGGCGCATGCTTGTGAGCACGGCTTTGCTGACATAGCTAAAAACGAAACTCATAAAGATACCTTGCTACAGCTGTTATTTTGTATGAAAGTAGAACCGAGCATTGGGCAAACTAAACCCTGTTTTGTCTATCACTTTCCTGCCTCACAAGCGGCATTAGCGCAAATTTGTGAACACGATGAGCGAGTCGCTGGTCGTTTTGAACTCTATTATAAAAATATGGAGCTTGCGAATGGCTTTAACGAGCTAACCAACGCAATTGAACAAGCTAAACGCTTTGATGAAGATAACCAGTATCGTGAAGCGCACGGTTTAAAACAAGTTCCGATGGATTCGCGCTTAATTGCTGCATTGGAACACGGTTTACCGCAATGTTCAGGTGTAGCATTGGGGATTGATAGGCTGGTAATGCTAGCAACTAACAAAGACAAAATTAAAGATGTAATTGCCTTTGATGTAGATAGAGCCTGATACTTGCCCTGTAAGCGCACAGCTTGCTGGCGCGTTAAAGCAAGGTTTTGAAAGGTTGTTTGATTATATCGATTGTACTTAAATTAAAGTCATTAGAGGCGTTGCTTCTCACGTGAGCAAGCTTGATGTCTTAAATAAAAACACCGCGCTTTAATTAAGCGCGGTGTTTTCTAATCTTTAACTGACAACTTACAGCTCTAACGTAAATGTTATACCTGCTACTCTTGGCTCACCTAATTGTGTGTAGGTATGCGTTTCGTAGCCATCAAGTGGGTCGTTCCCGAACTCAAAGCCACGCGTCGGCACAGCTTCATCAAACACGTTGCGTGCCCATGCACGAACTGACCACATGTCAGCGTCGTAACCAAAGCTTAAGTTAACTAAGTTGCTGTTAGGCGCTTTAGAGTTATGGCTGTCTGAGAAATAGTAATCGTCTTTCCCTTCAATACCCACCATGGCATAAAAAGCGTTGGTAAAATTGTAGCGTGCAGTAAATGCATATTGGTACTTAGGCGATTGTGCTTGTTCACGGCCATCTTGGTTTAAACCAGATTGCGTTACAAAGTTATCTATTTCTGTGTCTAAGTAACCAGCGCTACCGGTTAATAATAGGTTGTCGGTGAGTCGGTAGTTACCTTCAATTTCAAGGCCGTAGTTACTACCAGAGCTTGCGTTATCAACGTAGCCTGTAAACTGCTGGCCTTCAACTTGCCATGCTTTTAACTGTATGTCGTCGCGGTGCATATAAAATGCCGCTAGGCGAAGTGTTAAAGCGTCATCGAGTGATGATCCTTTAACGCCAAACTCACCGCTCCATAAGTATTCAGGGTCGAAGCTGGTGTGTTGTTGAAAAAAGTTAGCGTCTAGGTTTAAGCCTTCATCTTTTGCTTTTGCAAGCGCTTCAGAGTTAATACCACCGGCTTTGTAACCGCGCGTAATACTTGCGTAGATCATAGTGCGATCTATTACTTGATACTCAAGCGCGACTTTACCACCGAGCATAACATCGTCGGTTTCTTGTATAAAACCGTTACTGTCGGTGTAATCACCTTGGTATTGCTCAACACGTAGGCCTGTTATTAAAGTGGTTTTTGGGCCAATAGGGGTTGCTACTTGACCATACAATGCAATATTGCTGGTTTCATAAGTAGAGGCAAATGGGCTTGCAAGCCATGTGTATTGGCGCTCTAAATCAACATCGCGGTTTTGATAATAAAGACCCGCAACCCAGTTATCGGTTTTATCGTTAAACTGTAAGTTAGCTGATTGATCATCGCGATCGCGATTGTAAATATCAGTAGAGCTGTAACCCCAAGGGTGTAAGCCTGCAGCACAAAGTTGCGGCTCGTTAATATCATTACAAACCCAGTCTTCATCGTAGCTATAAAGTAACTCGCTATCGATTGCTGAAACATTAAGGCTTACATCAAATTTATCGAAACCCGTGTAAGTGTTAGCAATACCTACCGCGTAACTTTTTTGGTTATCTTGACCTGGTTCATCCGCAACGCTGTCGCGGCTGTTGTCGAGCGTAAAGGCATCGTAACCATTGTTTATATCAATATAATGAAAATTTAACTCAGTGTTTAGGTTTTCAGTAAGCTGAGAGTTTAACTTAAAGCGTGCAACTTGCTCGTCTTGATTTTGTGTTGACTCGTTCAGGTATAAGTTGTCTACGTAGCCGTCAGATTTTCTGCGAAAGTAACTAACACGAGCCGTTGTATCGTCGGTCAAACCAGTGCTTGCTGCAAGGCCTGTTTCATGGCTGTTGTATGTGCCAGCACCTAAGTGCAGTTTTAAACTCGGATCGCTAGTTGCTTTAGCTGATTGCATTTGGATCATACCGGCCATGCCATCTGCACCAAAGCGTGTTCCTTGTGGTCCACGGTAAATTTCTACTTGGTCAATATCAAATAATAATGAACTGCCACCAAGGCCGGAGTAGTTAATGCCGTCAATAACTAAACCAACCGAAGGGTTAATAGGGTCAACAAATTGTGAGCGTAAACCCACGCCGCGAATTTGTATAAAACGCCCACGAGACGCACCCGCAGTGAAGTTTACGTTAGCGGCACTGCCTAATATTTCGTCTAAGTAACTTGCACCACGTAGGCTTATTTCTTCTTCACTGAGTAAACTTGCACTGGCACTTAAAGTTTGAATAGTTTCTCGTTGAAAGTCACCGGTGACCACTATTTTTTCTATGTCGCTATCATCAGCATTAGCTGAAAAAGGGGCACTCATTAGCGGCAAAAGTGCGGTAGTGATTAAAGACAAACGTAAGTTCATTTTGTTACTTAACTCCATTTTAGGGGCTTATGCTGGGGTCTGTTGACCTTTTAGTATTAATCTTAAAAGACAAACTGACCCTAGTAATTATTTTTATACCTGTGTTATAACGCAGCGATTATACGTAAAAAAACTAGGATTACTAATATGACTTTTAAAGTTGATTTTAAAGTACGTCATTACGAATGCGATTTACAAGGGATCGTTAATAACAGTGTTTATTTTAATTATTTAGAACATGCCCGCCATGAATTCCTATTTTCGAACGGTGTTGACTTTGCATTACTTGCTAAGCAAAAAGTTAATTTAGTTGTGATTCGTAGTGAAGTTGATTACAAGCACTCATTGGTGCCAGAAGATGAGTTTTATGTGTCTGTAAAGCCCGTTCGTCTAAGTCGATTAAAGTTTGCGTTTGAGCAAACTATTGTACGTAAACACGACCAGCAAGTGATGCTTAAAGCAAAAGTAATAGGTACTGCGGTGAACGAAAAAGGGCGTCCTTTTTTACCACCCGAAATGCAAACCCTATTCAACAATAATGATTTAAGCTAACTCATATTCTATAAATAACGTTTTATGAACAAAAAATTACATTTAAAACATGCAAATTTAACGGATAAATCGCATAAATATTGTTATTATGACATTAATTAGACAATGAGTTAGTAGCAGTATGAAATTAGCAGCAATACCGATGCTTTTAATCGGTTTATGTGTTGGTTGCGCATCAACAGGGACCGTTACCAGTGAGCAGCTAAAGTACACACAATGGCAGTTATCGACAATTGATGATTTAGCCTTAGAGGAACAATACACGGCCTCCGTTAGCTTTATAGAAGCGCTTCAAGTAAATGGATTTGCAGGATGTAACCGATTTTTTGGTGAGGGTGAACTTAACGAAAGTAGCCTTAGTGTGCAAAAAGTTGGAATGACCCGAAAATCTTGCGGCGAAAAAACAGATAAGTTTGAACAGCAGTTTTTAAAAACGTTAAAGCAAGGTGCAACGCTTAGCATGCAAGGTCAAAAATTAGTTATGCAAGGCGAGCAAAAGTTTGTATTTGTTGCTAAATAAATTTTAGAGTTTTAAAAAATGCCCCCTTGCGGGTCTTTTTTAACTGGCGTACACTCAACGCAGATTTAATGAGATTGTTTATTAAATCAACGAACAATTTATATACTTGTCGGAGTGCCTAAGTATGTTGCTTAGGCTGAGATCGCGAAAGCGGGATCCGTGAACCTGATCAGGTTAATACCTGCGTAGGGAACAAGCTGCCTTAAACGGGACGCTTGTGCGTCTTTTTTTATGCGTGCAATAAAGCGATACCCATTTTTATAGGCTGCAAAGTGGCATGAAGCTACTTTACGATCTTTCTCTATTCCTTTTGGAATATCTGACAAGACAACCCTTTAGTTATGAGGTAAGTCATGTCAAACACCACAAATAAATCATCGCGTCGCGAAACGCGCGCAGCTGCATCTGAATATATTTATAATTTAACAGGGCAGCCATTTCCAAATTCTCAAAAAGTGTACGTTGAAGGTAGCCAGCCAGGCGTGCGTGTGGGTATGCGCGAAATAACACTCAGTGATACGTTTATTGGTGGCACCGACGAAAATCCGGTGTATGAATCTAATGAGCCCCTTCGTGTTTACGATACATCGGGCCCGTACACTGACCCAAATTTTGAATTAGATGTACGCAAAGGGTTACCAAAATTTCGTGAGCAATGGATTGCAGGGCGCAACGATACAGAAGTACTCGATTCGGTCACCTCGCAGTTTGCACAGCAGCGTATGGCTGATGATGGACTTGATCATATTCGATTTGATCACCTACCAAAAATTCGCCGTGGTAAAGCGGGCAAAAATGTCACACAAATGCATTACGCTCGCCAAGGTATTGTAACGCCAGAGATGGAATACGTTGCAGTGCGAGAAAATATGGGGCGTGCAAAGATTCGCGAAGAGTTATTAGCTGCGCAGCATAAGGGCGAGTCATTTGGCGCGAGTATTCCCGATTTTATAACCCCTGAATTTGTACGTGACGAAATAGCGCGTGGCCGCGCAATTTTACCTAACAATATCAATCATCCAGAAACCGAACCAATGATTGTTGGCCGTAACTTTTTGGTTAAAGTGAACGCTAATATAGGTAATTCATCGGTCACTTCATCTATTGAAGAAGAAGTAGAAAAAATGGTGTGGTCGACTCGTTGGGGCGCCGATACCGTAATGGATTTATCAACAGGGCGCTATATTCATGAAACACGTGAGTGGGTAGTACGTAACTCGCCTGTACCCATTGGTACTGTGCCCATTTATCAGGCCCTTGAAAAAGTAAACGGTGTAGCTGAAGACTTAACGTGGGAAATATTCCGCGATACCTTAATTGAACAAGCAGAGCAGGGCGTTGACTACTTTACTATTCATGCCGGTGTGCTTTTGCGCTACGTACCTATGACGGCAAAACGTGTTACAGGTATTGTATCGCGCGGTGGCTCTATTATGGCCAAATGGTGTTTAGCGCACCATAAAGAGAACTTTTTATACACGCACTTTGAAGATATTTGTGAAATTTTAAAACAATACGATGTGTGTTTTTCATTAGGCGATGGCCTTCGCCCAGGCTCTATTGCTGATGCTAACGATGAAGCACAATTTAGTGAGTTACGTACATTAGGCGAGCTAACACAAATAGCATGGAAGCATGACGTACAAGTATTTATTGAAGGGCCAGGGCATGTGCCAATGCATATGATCAAAGCTAATATGGATGAGCAACTAGAACATTGTGGCGAAGCGCCATTTTATACTCTAGGCCCACTAACAACCGATATTGCACCAGGGTACGACCACATTACATCGGGTATTGGAGCGGCGCAAATAGCGTGGTATGGCTGTGCTATGTTGTGTTATGTAACGCCAAAAGAGCATTTAGGCTTGCCCAATAAAGAAGACGTCAAAGAAGGTTTAATTACCTACAAAATTGCAGCGCATGCCGCCGATTTAGCTAAAGGACACCCAGGCGCGCAAGAGCGCGATAATGCCTTGTCAAAAGCGCGTTTTGAGTTTAGATGGCATGACCAATTTAATATTGGTTTAGACCCTGAACGTGCCCGCGAATATCACGACGAAACACTGCCACAAGAGTCGGGCAAAGTAGCTCATTTTTGCTCTATGTGTGGCCCTAAATTTTGCTCTATGAAAATCAGCCAAGAAGTACGCGATTACGCTAACGATTTAGAGGAGCGTGGTATTGATCCCAATAACGCGGGTGAGGCTATTGAAATTAAAATGATTGATGTAGAAGCGCAAATGAAAGCTAAATCAGAGGAGTTTAAGCAAACGGGCTCTGAAATTTATCACAAAGCGATATAACTCGACCTTAGGCTGCGGATATCTATCTACGTGCAATGAGGTGGCTACCTTAGCACAAGATTGCATGTAGTTTGTGACTCGCGGCCAGCCAATGAAGGATTTTTTATGCAGTACCATATTGCCATTGTTGGATTTGGTTTAGCAGGAAGGCTTGCTGCACTTGAGCTAAGTAAGCAGCACAATGTGAGTGTGTTTGAGGCCGATGATGAACATGCTCTCAATAGCGCAGGCAAAGTTGCAGCAGCTATGCTTGCGCCATTGGCTGAGTCGGTATTGTGTGAAGCCGATTTAGCGCAAATGGGATTGGATTCGATTAATCGCTGGCCACAAATAATAGAAGAGCTTGAACACAATGTGTTTTTTCAGCAGCAAGGCACATTAGTGGTTGCACATCAGCAAGATAAAGGCGACCTACAAAGCTTTACCCAGCGAATAAAACCCATAGCTGGGCACAATGCTGAGGCTTTAAATGCTCAGAAAATAGCGCAGTTAGAGCCAGAACTTGCGAATCGTTTTAGCCAAGGTGTGTTTTTACCCT
This sequence comes from Pseudoalteromonas sp. BSi20480, assembly GCF_000241365.1. NCBI lineage: Bacteria > Pseudomonadati > Pseudomonadota > Gammaproteobacteria > Alteromonadales > Pseudoalteromonadaceae > Pseudoalteromonas > Pseudoalteromonas sp. BSi20480. The sequence goes on from NZ_BADX01000099.1 coordinate 49,831, forward strand.
GTGAAGGGCAAATAGATAACCAAGCCTTTTATAAAGCAAGCTACAGCATGCTTAACAGGCGAAAAGTAAAGTTTGTGTTTAATCAGCGGGTAACTATCAAAAATGGTGAAATTAATAATCGCCCGTTTGATTTTATTATTGATTGCAGAGGGCTGGGGGCAAAAAAGGAGCAACTGCTTCGTGGTGTAAGAGGTGAGGTTGCGCGACTTTATGCACCAGAAGTTAATTTAACGCGCCCAGTGCGATTAATGCATCCGCGGTATCCTATTTATATTGCACCAAAACCTAATAATGAATATGTCATTGGTGCAACTGAAATTGAATCGCAAGACAGCGGCCCAGCCACTGTACGTTCAACACTAGAACTATTGTCGGCAGCTTACACGGTGCATAGTGGGTTTGCAGAAGGGCGTTTATTAGGGGTTCAAACAGGGCTCCGCCCTGCGTTTAGTGACAACAGACCGCAAGTAAAAAAATCAGGAAATGTTATTAGCATTAATGGCTTGTATCGTCATGGCTATATGTTAGCCCCTGTTCTTGTTGCACAAGCGCTATCGTACATAGGTGAGTATTAAATGAAGATTACGTTAAACGGTGAGCTTTTAGATTTAACCTCTCATGCGTTACTTGAGATATTAAAAGAGTATGAAGCAAGTGCACCTTATGCGGTGGCTGTTAATGGCGTATTTATACCAAAAAGTCAGCATAACGGTTTTGTTATAAATGAAGGGGATAGCATTGAATTGTTATCGCCCATTCAAGGTGGGTAGGCGCATGCAAGTAAAAGACACGTTAAATATTTATGGTGAAGCAATTAATAGCCGATTACTAATTGGCACTGCTTTGTATCCATCGCCAGATATTATGACGCAATCAATTGAAGCATCCGGAGCGGGGGTTGTCACGGTATCACTAAGGCGCCAGCAAAGTGCAGAAGCAGGTGATGACTTTTGGCAATTGATAAAAAATACGGGTTTAAAAATATTGCCCAATACGGCCGGGTGTCACAGCGTAAAAGAAGCGGTAACCCTTGCTCAAATGTGTCGTGAAGTATTTGCTACCGATTGGATTAAGCTTGAGCTGATAGGTGATGACTATAACTTGCAACCTGATCCATTTGCTTTGCTTGAAGCCACAGAAATACTAATTAACGATGGGTTTAAAGTACTGCCTTATTGCACCGATGATTTAGTGCTTTGTCAGCGTTTAAATGACCTAGGATGCGAAGTGCTTATGCCATGGGGGGCACCAATAGGCACAGGAAAAGGCTTGTTAAATAGTTACAATTTAAAAACGATTCGTGAGCGCTTACCAAATACAACACTTATCGTGGATGCAGGGTTAGGTCTACCGTCGCATGCCTGCCAAGCGCTTGAATTAGGGTATGATGCTGTATTATTAAATTCAGCCATTGCTGGGGCGGGTTGCTCAAAAACTATGAGCCTTGCATTTAAGGCGGCGGTTGAGGCAGGGCGCTTTGCTTATAACGCTAAAGCAATGCCCGAAAAAGACCTCGCAGCACCCTCAACTCCTACAATGGGCATGCCGTTTTGGCATCAGCAGTAAGGAAATAAAATATATGAATAACGTAGTGTGGACAATTGCCGGATCTGATTCTGGCGGTGGCGCAGGTATTCAAGCCGATATAAAGGCGATGCAAAGTTTTGGTGTACATGGCTGTACCGCAATTACCGCGCTTACGGCGCAAAATAGTTTAGGTGTAGAAACTATTAATGCGGTGTCTACCGATATTATTGAATCACAGCTTTTGGCACTTGAAAAAGACATGAAGGCCAAAGTAATTAAAATTGGCATGTTAGCAAATGTGCAGCAAATTCAATTAATCAGTGAACACATAAGCCACTACAAAGCTAAATGGCCAGTTCCACCAGTGATTGTTTACGACCCCGTTGCTATTGCCTCAAGCGGTGATGTATTAACCGAAGAAGATACCGTAAGCGCTATTAAAGAGTGCTTATTGCCGCTGGTGGATGTAATAACACCTAACACGCACGAGACTCAATTATTAACCGGCGTATATTTAATTGGCCCAAGCGCCGTTAAAGACGCTGCAAATAAACTGCTAAGTTGGGGAGCAAAGTCAGTGGTTATTAAAGGTGGGCATTGGGATTTCCCTAGTGGTTACTGTATTGATTACTGCATACAAAATAATGAAGAATATTGGCTAGGTAATAAAAAAATTCAAACCCCACACAACCATGGTACGGGGTGCAGTATGGCGTCGGTTATTGCAGCGTGTTTAGCAAAAGATTACCCACTAAAAGATGCCTTTATTTTAGCCAAAGCTTATATAAACCAAGGTTTAAAGCAGTCGGTTAGATACGGTGAAGGAATAGGGCCTGTAGCGCAAACATCATTTCCTACACATTTAGATGACTATCCTCAAGTTATAGAGCCAGGTAGCTGGCTTGGTGATGAACTTGATTTTGATGTGCCGCTTGAGTTTAATATGGCCGCTGATTTTGCACCTTGTGAAAGTAAACAATTAGGCTTGTACGCGATTGTTGATAGTAATGACTGGCTAGAAAAGTGCTTACAGCAAGGGATCAAAACAGCGCAATTACGTGTTAAAAATAAAACTGAGACTGAGCTTGATGAACTCATAAAACAGGCTGTTGAACTGGGTAAAAAGTACCGCGCTCACGTATTTATAAATGATTACTGGCAGTTAGCAATAAAGCACGGTGCTTATGGCGTGCATTTAGGCCAAGAAGACTTAGAAATTGCTAATTTAGCCGCCATTAAAGAGGCGGGTTTAAGGCTTGGGCTTTCGACTCATGGTTTTTATGAAATGCTGCGTGCGCATAATTACCGACCAAGTTATATGGCATTTGGTGCAATTTATCCTACCACGACCAAAGATATGACAGGGCAAATACAAGGGCTCGATAAACTTAAAAAGTGTGTACCATTAATGCAAAGTTACCCAACGGTTGCCATTGGCGGAATAGATTTAACCCGCGCAAATGAAGTTGCTAATACAGGCGTCGGTAGTGTTGCGGTAGTAAGGGCCATTAGTGAAGCGGATGACTATATTGCAGCTATTAGCTCGCTACAAAGCGCTATAAACCAGCCAAATGGATAAGCTCAGCGATAAAGAAACCCTGCGTTATAGCCGCCACTTATTATTAAAAGAAGTGGGGCTTGAAGGGCAGTTAGCACTAAAGTCTGCCACTGTTGCTGTAGTCGGTGCAGGTGGTTTAGGCAGTCCTGCACTTTTGTATTTAGCGGCGGCAGGTATTGGAACGCTTATTTTAATAGACGATGATGCCGTTGAGCTTTCAAACCTACAACGCCAAGTGCTTTATAAAGTTAATCATTTAGGGCAAAGCAAGGTAGCGGCCGCTGGTAAAGTGTTAACGAGCCTCAATAATCAAATACACATAGTGACGCACAGTAAAAAGCTTGATGAGGAGAATTGCGCTGAGCTTTTAAGCAATGCCGATGTAGTACTTGATTGCTCAGATAATTTTACCACGCGCTATGCAGTTAACCGGTATTGCTTAGCGAATAAAACGCGTTTAATAGCTGGCGCTGCTATCGCGACAAGCGGGCAGTTAATGGGCTTTGATTTTACACAGACTCAAAGCCCTTGCTACGGCTGTATATTTCCAAAAACGAGTGAAGCACCCGCTATTAATTGTAGTAATGCGGGGGTAATAAGCCCTTTATTAGGGATTGTTGGTTCTATGCAGGCACAACTTACGCTTAATTTTTTACTCGGGCATGTTGAGGGGAGTGCATTTATTACCTTTGATGCGCTGAGTTTAAAGCAGCAACATTTTAAAGTAGTTAAAGATTTAAACTGTAAAGAGTGTGGTGGATAAAATAAGAGGTAATTCGCGGGGCTAAACTTGGGATTAAGCCATGAGAAGCTGCGCTTCTAACATGAGCAAGCTCTTCGTCTACCAATAAAAAAGCACCGCATTTGTCATAAACGCGGTGCTTTTAATCTTTAACTAAAAACTAAAAACTTATAGCTCTTCACTTCCTTTAATTTTTGCAAACGCAGTCCCTAAGCGAGTAACCACTTCTGGTAGTTGATCGTCTAGTATGTTTGCTTTATTAGCACCCCATGCAAGCACTACCGTTGAGCCTAATTTAAAGCGACCCATCTCCTCGCCTTTCTTAAGTGTGATTGCGTTTTCACCGCTGGTCGGGTAATTCCAACTAAATACATCACTACCTGCTGGTGGAGTAACAGTACCGGCCCAAACAGTTTCTATGCTAGCGACAATAGTTGCGCCTACCAATACCATAGCGAGTGGACCTACTTCCGTTTCAAAAATAGCCACTACACGCTCGTTACGCGCAAATAAGTTGGGAACATTCTGCGCTGTAAGCGGATTTACCGAAAATAAATCGCCCGGTACGTAAATCATTTTGCTTAATGTGCCATCAATAGGCATATGAATACGGTGGTAATCTTTCGGTGCTAAATAAATAGTTGCAAATTTACCACCTAAAAACGCAGTAGTATCGTCCTCAGACCCACCCAGAAGTGCCTGCAAGCTATAGTCGTGGCCTTTGGCTTGAATAAGCTGCCCATCAACTATGTCGCCTAGCTGGCTAATTGCACCATCTACTGGATGAATTATTGTATCAGCGTCTTCAACCATTGGACGAACGCCGTCTTTGAGTGGACGAGTAAAAAACTCGTTAAATGTTTTGTAATGAGACGGGTCTGAATATTTAGCCTCACTCATATCTATTTTATATTGCTTGATAAACAGTTTAATAAGCGTTGTTGTTAACGCACCGGCTTTTGCAGCTGCTAATTTACCCACAACGCGCGAAATAAAGTGTTTTGGCATTGCGTACTGCATTGCGATTTTAAATTTGTCTAAGCTCACGGTATTTTTCCTTAATTATACACGCGGCGCACGAGCGCCGGCACGGCCATCGGCCATTGATTCTAAAATTCGGTGGTAGCTGTCAAAGCGTAGTTGCGAAATGTCGCCATTGGCTACGGCTTCTTTAATTATACAGCCCGGGTCATTTAAGTGTTTGCAGTCTCTAAAGCGGCATCCACCTATAAATTCTCTAAATTCTTTAAAGCACCAAGTCACACGCTCAACGTCTAAATGCCACAACCCAAATTCACGAATACCCGGCGAGTCAATTAAGTTACCGCCAGTGGGTAAGTGATGAAGGCGTGATACCGTTGTGGTGTGTTGGCCTAAGCCACTGTTTTCGGATACCTCTTTCGTTAATATTTCGGCATTTGGCAGTACAGTATTTACTAGGGTTGATTTACCCACGCCACTTTGACCTACAAAAATATTATTTTTACCAACAAGCATGTTTTTAAGTTCATCAATTCCTTCACCGGTTATATTGCTGACAAGCAGTACGCGATAATTTAATTTGCGATAAATATCGAGCACGTTTTGAATATCTTTTAGGCCGGCTTCGTCGATTAAATCGATTTTGTTGAGGATTAAAATAGGCTCAATACCCATGTCTTCACAGGCAATTAAATAGCGATCAATAATGCTAGGGGTAAACTCAGGTAATACAGCAGAAACCATAAGTATTTGATCAATATTTGCAGCAATTACTTTTACCCCATCGTAAAAATCGGGGCGAGTAAGTTGCGAGCGACGCTCTTGTGTTGCTTCAATAACTCCGGCTAAATCGCCTTCACTTACTTTAGCGCGACGAAATAATACTTCGTCGCCACATACTAAATTAGATACAGTTCGGCGTATATTACAGCGAAGCACGTCTCCATTTTGCGTTTCAACATCAGCGTGCTGACCAAATCGACTGATTACAATGGCGCTTTCAACCTGACCTAAATTATCTGCCTGCCACTCTTGGGCACCTTTTTTAGCTGGTTTTGAACCTGCGCTGTTAATACGCTTTTGATGATTGGCCTTGATCTGACGCGATTGGCCTTTACTTAATTTTTTCTGTTTTGCCACGTTTGGCCTATAACCTTGTTTAAATGTCGGCTCTGAACATAATACCAATTCGCAATAATACTTAACCGAGTTGGTATAAAAAAAGCTTTAGCTCGACGGTTGATGCTAATATGATATATCGAAATGCGTTGGATCTAAAGAAAAGCACCGTTTAAGGTAATTATGACTATTAATAAATCAAACTTAATTTGGCTCGATCTGGAAATGACCGGACTTGAACCTGCGACCGATAAAATACTTGAAATTGCAACTGTTGTCACTGATGCAGACCTTAATATATTAGCCGAGGGGCCAACTATTGCTATTCATCAAAGCGATGAATTACTTAATGGTATGGATGAGTGGTGTACTACTCAGCACGGTAAATCAGGCTTAACTGCGCGTTGTAAAGCAAGTACGTTTGATGAAGAGTATGCGGTAGCGCAAACATTAGAGTTTTTAAAGCAATGGGTGCCAGCCGGTGCATCCCCAATGTGCGGTAACTCAATTGGGCAAGACAGACGCTTTATGAATAAATATATGCGTGAACTCGAAGATTTTTTCCATTACCGCAACCTTGATGTAAGTACGATTAAAGAACTTGCTAGACGTTGGAAACCAGAAGTGCTCGCTCAAGTGAATAAAAAAGGCTCTCACCTTGCCTTAGACGACATTAAAGATTCGATTATGGAATTGAAGGTATACAGAGAAAAATTCTTTAATTTGTAAAAAACACTTGCAAACACATCGTATTATTGTAGAATCCTGCCCCGCTCAAGACGATAACCCCTGCGGGGTTAGTGCGCTTGAGCGAGCGATTATGCGGCACTAGCCAGTTGCCGGAATGTTGAACGCGACTTGTCGCGCACCAACGGAAAATTACTGACTAACCATAATGCGGCACTAGCTCAGTTGGTAGAGCGCGACCTTGCCAAGGTCGAGGTCACGAGTTCGAGCCTCGTGTGCCGCTCCAATTTCTCACCAAAGAAATTGGAGTTAAAATTTAGAAATGCGGTACTAGCTCAGTTGGTAGAGCGCGACCTTGCCAAGGTCGAGGTCACGAGTTCGAGCCTCGTGTACCGCTCCAATATTTTTATCCCTTCAAAATATCTACATTAAAAAGCATAATTCAAACCGTTATTACCTAATTTTTCCTATTTATAATATTCAGCATTCAGGCTTTGATTATTTGACGTTATCACTTTTGCGCAGAGCCAGCTTTTCATTAATAAAGCGATATTTTATCCTGAGGTCGTATAGTTGAAGCAAGAGGGGGATACTTTTTGACTGAGAAGTTTTGAAATTTCAGTTAAAGCAGTTCACCTTGAATAGTTGCTATAATGCGCCTTGCGCCACCAACATCTCGGTGCTCTCCTAAATAAATACCCTGCCAAGTTCCTAAAGCTAAGTATCCATTTGAAATTGGAATACTTAACTCACAACCAAGTGTGCTGGTTTTTATGTGGGCAGGCATATCGTCGTCGCCTTCATAATCATGACGATAATAGGGCTGTCGCTCAGGTACAAATTTATTGAAGTGACTTTCCATATCCATACGCACAGTAGGATCGGCATTTTCGTTAATCGTTAGACTTGCTGATGTGTGTTGAATAAATAAATGCAGTAAGCCTACTTTGTAGTGGGTAATTTCGGGGAGTTGGTTTAAAACGTCATCATCAATTAAGTGAAAACCCCGAGAACGAGGTTTCAGTGAAATTGTTTTTTGTTGCCAACTCATAGTGTATCGAAACTAACTTCTATATTGGCTGTGCCAGCGTCGCTACTAAATGGCATTATGATTTTTTTGCCTTGGCTTTTATGTGTTATTGTATGGCCCGCACCTGAAACAACAATAGGTGTAGCCATATCAAAATCAAACCCTTTTTCGCCTAACAGGTTTTTTGCACCACCGGTTACCATATTAGTGATTTCACCCACCATGTCTGTGACTTCTTCATTAATAGTGTCTGGGCGCTCGCCAAGCATACGTTCCATAATTGTAAGAGCTAGACTTTCGTCAAATGTGATTGAGAACGACCCACGCGTTTGCGGGCCAACCATACCAATTAAACCAGATACATCGCCACAGGCGACTTCATCAGTTTTAATGCGCGGTTTACCAGGTTTCAACTGTGTTTGTGCCATGGTGCTTAACACGTTGATTAATGATGATAAAAAAGGATTGATAAACTCTACATTCATACTGAATACTCTTAAATTTGTGCTATTGAATGGCTACAACTTACTAGTATAGCCATAAAGAATTATTTTGTTTTTATAAAGCTCTGCAAGACTCACATTTACCATGAGCTTCAATTGTTTGCCCTGATACTACAAACCCACTTTCTGCCGCTAAGTTGTTTAGCTCATGAGAGATAACGGTAGAGTGAAGTTCTTTAACATATCCGCAGTTATCGCAAATTAGCAATTGTACAGGATGAATATGATCAAAATGATGACACAACATAAATGCGTTGGTGCTTTCAATTTTATGAATAAATCCTAGTTCGGCTAAAAAGTCTAATGCACGATAAATAGTGGCTGGCTTGGCACCAGACTCAGTAATTTTGAGTTGTTCTAGTAGATCATAGGCACCTACACCACCTTGTGCACTGGCTAATAAGCGAAATACTTTTTCACGGATAGGCGTAAAACGAGCGCCACGGTTGTCACATACTTGCTTAGCTTTACTAACTAGTGATTCTATATTCATCATTCTCTTATCCTTACGCTACCATGATATACTAACATACTGTGTTGTAGTTGCAGTGTTTTTATTAGGCGCTTTTTATTTAGGAAACCCCGAAATGAACGAATTATTAGCCATTTTTATCTTCTTTTTTGCGGTGATAGACCCAATAGGAACTGTACCTGTATTTATTGCAGTGACCCGAGGAGAAGATGATAAATTTAAGCGCAAAGTCATCTTTAAGGCCGTTGGGGTATCGGCTGTTGTGCTGCTATTTTTTGTTGTAGCTGGTGAGCTTTTATTAAATGCGATTGAAATTCCATTGTCGGCTTTTCAGATAGCGGGCGGCATAGTACTACTGCTTTTTGCACTGTCGATGATTTTTGGTGAAAGCAAACCCGAAACAGAAATAAAAAGCGTACGTGACAGCACTGAAACAGCCATCTTTCCATTGGCTATTCCTTCAATCGCGAGCCCAGGCGCTATGTTAGGTGCTGTGCTTATGACACGTAATGAAGAGTTTACTTGGATTGAGCAACTAATGACGTCCTCGATGATGCTTGCTGTTTTGGCTTTGGTACTCATATTACTTTTACTTGCAACACATGTGCATAAAGTTATTGGCGATAGTGGCGCGAGTATTATAAGTAGAATAATGGGACTTATTTTAAGCTCTGTTGCAGTAACTAATATTTTAAATGGTATAGCGCATTACTTTGGTTTGCAGGTATATAGCTAATATTGCTGCTAGTCGGGGTTTTGTGTAAAATGCGCCTCCTTTAAACGCCTTGCTTTTATACCCACTTGGGTTTTACATTTGGATGAATATATTTTGGATAAACCAACTTTAAACAGACGCTTTTCTGTCGCCCCAATGCTTGATTGGACTGACCGTCATTGTCGTACTTTTCATCGTAAAATGACAAAGCACACAGTGCTATACACAGAAATGATCACCACGGGCGCTATTTTGTTTGGCCGAGGCGACTACTTGCATTTTAACCAGCATGAGGGACCTGTTGCATTGCAATTGGGTGGTTCTGATCCTGAGGCATTGGCAAAATGTGCGAAGCTTGCCGGGGAGCGTGGTTATGATGAAATTAATCTAAATGTAGGCTGCCCGTCAGATCGGGTTCAAAATGGTCGCTTTGGTGCGTGTTTAATGGCCGAACCCGAATTGGTTGCTCAGTGCGTTGCCGCAATGAAAAATGAAGTTAGTATTCCGGTGACTGTTAAAACGCGCATTGGTATAGACGAGCAAGATTCGTATGAGTTTTTATGTGCGTTAATTGAAGCAAGTTATAAAGTAGGCTGTGATGACTTTATTATCCATGCGCGCAAAGCATGGCTAAATGGTCTAAGCCCTAAAGAAAACCGTGAAGTCCCGCCACTTGATTACCCGCGTGTATATCAACTTAAGAAAGATTATCCGCAACTCGATTTAAGTATTAATGGCGGCGTGAAAACGATTGAGCAAAGCCTTGAGCATCTTCAATACATTGACGGGGTTATGGTTGGGCGCGAGGCCTACAGTAATCCGTTTATGCTTAACGAGGTTGATGAAAAAATTTACGGCGATACAGCTAACACGCAAACCCGTCATGATGTTGTACGCTCAATGTATGATTATATTGAAGAAGAAATGCGATTAGGCGCTAATTTTTGGCATGTTGCACGTCATATGCTAGGTATTTTTCAGGGACAACCTGGTGCGCGTGGCTTTAGACGTCACCTTTCAGAGAATGGCCATGGTAAGCAGGCTGATTTATCTGTAATGGATAAAGCACTTAGCTTTGTCCCCGAGTAATTTTTTTCAAACGTAACATATAAAGCCACTTATACAGTGGCTTTTTTTGATCCTAAAAATTAGTCAAAAACATAATTTATTGGCCAATTATACTTAGCGCTATTCAGTGTGTGGTCATTTTAATCTTATCTTTTTTATTTCAACTCTTTGATAATAAGATTCTTTTATTAATATAAAGTGACTTGGCATAACTCTTGGAATCTACTTGTTGTAATCAATTAAAAATCAACAGGAGAATACAATGGGAATAGTTAATCGCGTAAACGATGTTATTCAATCAAATATAGTGGCAATGCTTGATAAAGCTGAAGATCCTCAAAAGCTTGTTAACTTAATGCTTAACGATATGCAGGATGCATTAAACGAATGCCGAAGCACAGCCGCTGCGCTTTTATGTGAAGAAAAAGCAATTAACCGCCAACTTTATACTAAAAAAGCAGAGCTTGCGACATGGCAATCTAAAGCTGAGTTAGCAATTGAAAAAGGTCGCGATGACCTTGCAAAGTCAGCACTCATTTCTAAACAAGCTGTAAGCGAAAGCATTGAAAAGAAGCAAGCTCAACGTGAGACTTTACAAGAGTCTTTATTAAAAACCAGATCTGACTGTGAACGCCTTCAACAAAAAATAGCAGAGGCAAAAACAAAGCAAGCTCAACTAGCGCAGCGCCATGATGTAGTCGTTGCCAGGTCGCATATAAATACTCAGTTAAATAGCGATAAAGTAGCTCATGCACTCTCTCGTTTTGAGCAAATAGAGCAACGTGTTGAGGGAATTGAAGCACAAGTCGAGGCGTATGAGTTAACTGATAAGGCTAATTCGACGGCAACTCAAATCGAGTCACTTGTTAAAAACGAAAAAATTGAAACAGAGCTGGCTAGTTTAAAAGCACGCTTAAATGTTAGTTCTAAACAAAGCGCCTAGGGGGAATTATGAGTCGATTTAATCATCAGCGTGGTTGGTTTAAAGACACGCTAAATAAAAAGATATCTGGCGTATGTAGTGGCTTAGCTTACCGATTAGATTTTCCGGTGTGGGCAACACGTTTGGTTACTATTTTACTGTTTTTAAGTTTTCCGTTTGTAGTTGCGCTTAGTTATTTTATTGCGCATTGCTGTTTAGAAGAAAAGCATATTAAGGAATTTTAAAATGAAAGCTATAGCTGTTTGTATACTCATTTATTTGGTGTTTTTTACTAACTCATTCTCATTTTTAAACTTTGACACGTGGCAGTTTCCATTGTGGATTGCAGATATGAGCTGGGTTGGTGTTGAATTAGTGAGTGTACTTATAGCCATTGTAGCCGTTGCCGCAATTGCTGCGTTAGTGACTTTAGGTTTGATTGGTGCAGCAGCAGTGGCTGTTATTGGTACTGTTTTGGCTTTGCTATTTGGCTCAGTGATGATTGCATGGCCATTATTATTTATTGCCGTATTGTGCTGGTTAGTGGCTGATAACAAAAAAGTGGTTTCTTAATCCTTAATTTAACTCACTATTCCCCGTTAACTATGTTAAATTTAACGTGTGATATTACGTTTTTACAAGGATTAAAATGATGACAAAATTGTGTTTATCTTTTGTGTCTGCATTGGCTTTTAGTTTTTTTTCGTCATCTTTGGCTGCGCACTCTGGCCATAACCATTCAGCCGATACCGCACAACTTGAAGTAAGTAACGCGCAAGTTAGAGAGTTCTTACCTGGCGGTAAGGCAAGTGCCGCCTACTTAACTATTTCCAATCATAGTGGTACAAATGCAATATTAACAAAGGCCAGTATTGACGGACTAGCACGTGTTGAAATACATGAGCATGCACATGTTGATGGTATGATGAAAATGCAAAAGGTCGAATCGGTCATTGTGAAAGCGCATGAAAGTGTCGATTTTCAGCCTGGAGGCTATCATTTAATGGTATTTGAGCCACAAGAGCCTTTAAAAGCAGGGCAAGAACGCAAACTAACGCTATATTTTAGTGATGGTAATCGCTTATTTACAAATATTGAGGTGGTTACGCTAGAGTCGCAAATAAATAAAGCTAAGTCGTCAGCACAACATTCTCATCATTAGGAGTTTACATGTCGCAACACAAAGGAAAAATAGCAGGCATTATACTTATACTGCTTATTATATTTTACGCCATTGCCGTTTACTGGAGTACTGAACCTTCACGTTTTGATGTGGTTGAAAGTGCAAAAGAGCAAGCGCAACTTCGAAATGAAACGATGGTGACGGGTTACATTACTACATCAACACTTATCACTGTTGCAAATACGCTGCTTGATAAGCCAGGCGGATATTTATCAAACGACGTTATACCACCTAGCATTATTATGGATGATATGCCTGCTTGGGAATATGGCGCACTTGAAATGGTTCGTGATTTATCACTTTCTATGAGAAAAGATTTTAGCCGCTCTCAATCGCAATCAACTGAACACGAAGCGCTTAAAAAAGCACAACCTCAATTTAATATAAGTTCTGAAGCTTGGGCGTGGCCAAGTGCTGAGGGCGAGTACCAAAAAGGGATTGATTACTTAATTGTTTACCGTACGCAAATGGCTCATCAGCATGAGCGCGATAGTCAGTTTTATGCCCGCGCTGATAACTTACGTAGTTGGTTAAAAGAAGCTGAAAAACGTTTAGGTAGTCTAAGCCAGCGTTTAAGTGCAAGTGTTGGGCAAGATAAAGTTAATACTGATTTAGCTGGTAATTCTTCAAATAAGCAAGCAACGCTTGCTCCATTGCAGCAGCAAGTAAGAACACCATGGCTTGATATTGATGATGTGTTTTATGAGTCTCGCGGTGCAACGTGGGCGTTACTGCATTTTTTACAAGCCGTAGAGTATGACTTTAACGATGTACTTGAAAAGAAAAACGCACGCGTCAGCTTACAGCAAATCATTCGTGAACTTGAGGCCACGCAAGAAACTGTATGGAGCCCACTAATTTTAAACGGAAATGGTTTTGGCTATGTTGCTAATCATTCTCTTGTTATGGCAAATTATATTTCTAGAGCCAACGCGGCTTTAATCGAACTTAGCGAACTATTAGCGCAAGGATAAAAAATGAAAAAGTATTGTTTAGCAGCTGCCTTATCTATGGCATGTTTAGCACCTGCAGCTCAGGCTGATACCCTATTAGGATTATATGTAGGTGTTGATGGTTGGCAGTCGGATAATGAAGGTCAGCTTTCTTACAAAGCAAATGCACCTCAAGATTTTAACTTTGAAGATGAAACATACATAAGCTATTACGCCGCGCTTGAGCATCCGGTGCCATTAGTACCTAATCTCAAATTAAAGTATACAGAACTTGAGCTAAATGGCTCTACAGTACTAAATGATACGTTTAGCTTTAATGGTTCAGACTATGTAGTGGGTACAACCGTTAATTCTGTAAGCGATTTAACGCATGTAGATTACATTTTGTATTACGAAATATTTGATAATGATTTGATTTCTATTGATTTAGGCCTAAACGCAAAGCAGTTTGACGGTGACATCATTGTTAATGGTACAACGCAAGATGGCGGCGCAAATTTTACTGAAACGGTTGAGTTTTCTGGTTTTGTGCCACTTGCATACGCGCGTGCAGAAGCAGGCTTACCACTTACAGGTCTAAGTGTGTTTTTTGAAGGCAGCCTTTTGGCAATTGACGATAGTAAAGTGCAAGATTATCAAGTAGGTGTTGCTTGGGAACTTGTAGATAACTTAGCTGTAGATATTGCTGTTAAAGCAGGTTACCGATCAATGGTATTAGAGCTTGACGATATTGATGATATTACTACTGATATTGACGCATCGGGTCCGTTTGCAGGTATTCAGGTTCATTTTTAATTAGTGCCTTCTAATTGAACAAAGCGTGGCGTCCTATTTTGTAGTATGCCACGCTAAATCAAACTCTCCCTCTAGTGCCGTGTTTACCAGCTGCTTATATACTTTATTTACAGGAAATCGTATGAGTTTAGATAGTTCATCGCCGGTTTGTGTGAATTTGTAATAGCTTAAAACCAAATCACTATTTTTTGCTTTAAGCGTCACCTTTTGAGATAAAAACGACAACGTGAGTTCTTGGCCAGCTTTAAGCACCGCAGATTCGATTTCTTTTCTGTAAAGCAAATTCAAATCCATTAAAGTTAAAATGTCAGGAAAGCCTATTCCTGTTTTACCTAAATTTAATGACACTTTATTTCCCTTACGAAGTAGGTCAAATAAAGACGGTTTTTTATAAAAGCCAAGTAAAATAAAGTGGCTATCGTCTTTTTCATTATAACCTGACAAAGACACGCATTTTTGCAAAGAGTCGGCTTCGCGCTGAGTCATGTGTTTTAGTGTTTGTAAGCTTTTAATTGAAAAAGTCCCCGGGCTTAATGTTTCACCGGTTAAAATTTTTGCCCACAATGCTTGCATAGAGCTATTTGAGGTGTCCTCACATAAAGCAATAAAGTGTTCAACCCAATCTGCATCAGGGTGTTTATTGCTAGCTACATCGGGGCAAAACTCCATTGCTTTGGTTAAGATAGCTTCTATATTTTGTTGGCGCTTAGTAGCCAGTAAATCGTGTCTTTGCTTTGCGCGAGTCAGCAAAGGGTGTTCGCTATTTATATGGTACTGCGGTTTTACTTGCCCTTTTGTATTGTAACTTTGTTCTGATGATGGCGAAGTGTCGTTGTTGGGCACCTTAGTCACAGGGTAGCCAAGTAACGATTCTATTATATTAGCTAGATTAATCCGTGCTTGTGCTGTTTTTACTGTCATGGCTATTTGCTACGCTTTGTATATCGCTTAATTGTGCTACGGTTTTTAAATTATTTAACCCAAGCTCTAGAGTGTTATTTAAAATATACTCATATACGAGTGCCATATAGCCTGAAATGAGAAGAGTCGTTGATTGTCCCTCAATATAACAGGTCACGGTATTGGCATTTGCCTGCGGTGAAAATGTGAGTGTGCCTTCAATAATGTGTTCATTATTTAGCAATATGTTGAACGACATTTCATCATCACTTAGGGAGGTTATAGTCATTTCACCATATCCCCATTTTCCTATCCATGATTGATGAGCGCCTACACCAGCACCAGGTTCATTAACAATAAACTCAATGGTGGGGTCTACTTGCTGCCAAGGTGACCATGTGTGCCATTGGTTAAAGTCGGCAACAAGTGTTTTTATTGTACTGGTATTGGCATTAATTTCTACGTGTTTACTTACACGATAATCTTGTGGCAGCAGTAATCCGACTACGACTATTATAAGTAGTAAAACTAATACATATTTGAACAGTACTTTTAATAATTTAATAACCATACCTTTGGTAGTTTTTTTAACTATATATGTAACAACTTTTTGTTAATCGACTATAGTATGAATTAGATCATAAGCCAAAAACTAAATTTATAGCTTTTTAAACATTACGTTAGAATATTTAAGCATTAAGCAGTACCAGAAAAAGGGTAAATATGTCGTCTGAACAAAATGATTTTCTATTTTTAGACCCACAGCAAGACGACGAAATAGTTGTTGAGCCATCTCGATATTGGGATATTTTAATTGTAGACGACGACGAAGAAATTCATACGGTTACAAAGCTCGCATTATCTGGGTTAGAATATGGTGGTGCTAGGCTTAGGTTTCATCATGCATATTCTGGCGCTGAGGCCAAAAATATACTTACTCAGCCCAATGATATATCTGTTATTTTTTTAGACGTTATTATGGAAACTGACGATGCCGGCTTTCAGGTGGTTAAACATGTCAGAGACACTCTTAATAACAAACGCGTTCGCATTATTTTACGTACGGGCCAAGCCGCTAATATCCCCGAAGAAAAAGTTATTCGTGAATACGATATAAACGATTACAAAACTAAAACAGAGCTGACACGCTCAAAACTTGTGACAACGCTTATTGCTGCTATTCGTTCTTACGAACAGATATGCCTACTTGAGTATCAAGCGCAAGCGATGAATACTATTTTATCTGCCTCTAAATACATTTTGGGGCAAACAGATATAAAAGTATTGTGCAATAAAGCACTTGAATTTATGGGGGTTATTTTAGGTTGTAAATCTAACGGGTTAATTTGTACCAAGCTTGATGGTGAAAATTTTATTCAGGTACTGGGCGGGTGTGAAAAGTACGAAGAATATTTTGGTGAAAAATTAGTTAATGTTAACCAAACTGCGTTATCTCAGGTTGAGGCCTGTTTTGGACAACTCACTCATCAATATACAGATAACAGCATCACCTTTATTTTAAAAAGTAAGCACCGCAAAGCTGCTTTATATATTGAGAGTGGTGGAGCACCGACAGATATTCAACTGCAGTTTGCTGAAATATTTTTAACTAATATTAGTATTGCGCTCGATAATATACGGTTGTTTGTAAAGCTAAGAGATGCAGCTTATAAAGACCTACTCACTGGTATTTCAAATAGAACTGATTTTATTGAGCGCATAGATGATTTTCAAAACGTCAGTGAAAACAAATATGTGTTTGTTTTGTTAGACGTTATTAACTTCTCAGATATAAATGATGGCTTAGGGCAAGATGTAGGTAATAAGCTACTTATTGCTATTGTTGAGCGTTTGAGAGCAATTGTCCCCACAGCTCAATTACTCTCTCGTGTAGGTGCTGATGTATTTGGTTTTTTAATCCCAAAAAGTGAATTTGTTTTAACTGATTTTAATGAAAAGTTAAGTCCGTCGTTTTCTGCTGCGGAACATGTGTTACCCATCGATTTTAGAATTGGCTTATGCCAACAGCAAGACTTTCAAGGCTCTGGTTTAGAAACATTAAAAGTGGCTTATATTGCTTTAAATCATGCTAAAAAAAATAAAGCACAAGGAAGGTGTTTATTACAGTATTGATATGCAAGAAAAAATGGAGTGGCGATTAGGTTTAATTAGACAGCTGCGCCATGATTTTGCCAGAGGGAAGCTCGAAGTATGGTACCAACCGCAGTTATCGTTTGATGATTTGTCATTAATTGGTTGTGAAGCTCTTTTACGCTGGCCATTGGAAAATGGCACCTACATTTCACCCGCAGTGTTCATACCTTTAGCTGAAGACGCTGGACTCATTGTTGATATAGGGCAGTGGGTGTTAGAGCAAGCGTGCCAACAGCAAAAGCGATTAGAAAATGAAGGAACTGAAATTTGTATTGCTGTTAACGTGTCGGTTCCGCAATTTAAAGTTAAAGGGTATGCGCAAACAGTAAAAAATACCTTACTAAAATACGGTGTGGACCCAAAAAACATTGAGCTTGAAGTCACTGAAAGCGTAGTAATGGATGAATTAGAGACGGTTATTAATACTCTGAGGGAGCTTAAGGCGTTGGGTATTGAAGTTGCTATTGATGACTTTGGCACAGGGTTTTCTTCATTAAGTTATATACAAAGCCTTCCTATCGATAGACTAAAGATTGATAGGTCGTTTATTAAAGATCTTAATAATGGTGATACCGGTGCCGTTGCTGGATTAGTAATATCGTTAGGTGCAAAGTTAGGTTTAAAAACAATAGCAGAGGGTGTTGAAACGCAGGAACAAGCTAAGTTTTTAAAAGACTTAGGATGCGATGAAGTACAAGGATTTATGTATGCTAAACCTATGCCTGAAAACAAGTTATTAGAGTTCATTAGTAAACGAAAAACATAGATAGTTATAGGCTTAGTGTTAAAGGTATTTCATACGTTGTAATGTTGTATATATAAACAAGTCTATGATGTATAATTTGCGCCTTTTGTTATTCTACGGTCACATTTATGAGCACACTCAAAGCTAAGCGCGCCTTATTCTCTTACCCCAAGTATTGGGCTGAGTGTTACGGCACTGCACCATTTTTACCTACATCACGCGAAGAAATGGATGCACTTGGCTGGGATAGCTGCGACATAATAATAATTAGTGGTGATGCGTATGTTGACCACCCAAGCTTTGGGATGGCAGTAATCGGACGTGTGCTCGAAGCGCAAGGTTTTAGAGTAGGTATTATTGCTCAGCCCAAATGGGATACAAAAGACGCATTTATGGAGCTTGGCAGGCCAAACCTATTTTTTGGTGTAACTGCTGGTAACATGGACTCAATGATTAACCGTTACACAGCTGAAAAGCGTATGCGCCACGATGATGCTTATACACCAGACAATATAGGTGGTAAACGCCCAGATCGAGCGGTGATGATTTACTCTCAGAAGTGTCGTGAAGCATACAAAGGTATTCCTATTGTTATTGGCGGTATTGAGGCCAGCCTTCGCAGGATAGCCCATTATGATTATTGGCAAGAAAAAGTGCGCCGTAGCATTTTGTTTGACTCAAAAGCCGATATATTGATTTACGGAAATGCTGAGCGCCCATTAGTAGAAGTTGCCCACCGTATTGCCGGTGGTGAAACGATGGATACGATTCAAGACATTCGTGGTACCGCTGTGATTCGTAAAGAACCTTTGCCGGGCTGGCGGGGGAGTGATTCAACAGCTATTGATAAAATAGGTAAAATAGACCCCATTCCAAACCCTTACGGAGCCGATGATGTTGGCTGTAGCAAGTCTGAGTTTAAACAAGCAGGTATTGATTTAAAAGCAGAAGCTGCAAAGCCTATTACCGTGCAGCCAGCGCGTCCTAAGCCATGGGAAAAAACGTATGTTAAACTTCCAGCGTACGAGCAAGTAAGTGTTAACAAACCTTTATACGCGCATGCCTCAAGGATATTACACCAAGAAACTAACCCTGGTTGTGCAAGAGCTTTGTTCCAGCGTCATGGCGATCGCTCTATTTGGGTGAATCCACCGGCTTATCCTTTAGAAACACATGAAATGGATGCGGTATTTGGATTACCTTATCAACGAATTCCTCATCCACGTTATGGCGACGCTAAAATACCTGCTTACGACATGATAAAAACGTCGGTGAATATTATGCGTGGCTGTTTTGGTGGGTGTTCATTCTGTTCGATTACAGAGCACGAAGGGCGTATTATTCAAAGCCGATCGCAAGAGTCCATTATTGAAGAAATTGAACAGATCAGAGATAAAGTGCCCGGTTTTACTGGCGTTATTTCCGATTTAGGTGGGCCAACGGCCAACATGTACAAATTACGTTGTACAAGCAAAAAAGCAGAAAGTACCTGCCGACGCTTATCGTGCGTATACCCTGATATTTGTAAGCATATGGACACGGATCACACGCCTACAATCGACTTATACAAAAAAGCACGTGATGTAAAAGGCATTAAAAAAGTTCTTATCGCTTCGGGCGTTCGCTATGACCTTGCTGTACGCGATCCTCGCTATGTTAAAGAGCTGGTGACACATCATGTGGGCGGGTATCTAAAAATAGCGCCAGAGCATACTGAAGACGGTCCATTATCAAAAATGATGAAGCCAGGCATGGGTGCTTACGATCAATTTAAAGAATTATTTGATAAGTACTCGAAAGAAGCGGGTAAAAAGCAGTATTTAATTCCGTATTTTATTTCTGCGCACCCAGGAACTAAAGACGAAGATATGGTAAACATGGCTTTATGGCTTAAGTCTAACGACTTTAAGTTGGATCAAGTGCAAAACTTTTATCCATCCCCAATGGCCAATGCGACCACTATTTACCATACAGAGATGAACTCACTGCGTAATATCAAGAATAATAGTGAAGTAGTGCCAGTGCCAAAAGGAGCACGCCAGCGCAGATTACACAAAGCTATTTTGCGCTACCATGATGCATCGGGCTGGCCAATGATACGTGAAGCACTTCGCAAAATGGGTAAAGCCAACTTAATTGGCAAAGGGCCAAACTGTTTAGTGCCAGAAGAAGGCCGCGATGAAAAAGCGGGTAAAACCGTTAATAAAGGCCGTAAAGGGGCTCGCCCAGCGCTTACACGTCATACGGGATTTAGCCAATTTAAAAAGGCTAATACAAAACCTAAAGTGGGTGGAAATAGGCACAAAGCCAGATAGTTATTACCGAGACAATAAAAACGCGCAGCTATAAATTAACTGCGCGTTTTTTTATAACAGCTTTTAAATTTATATTAACAGCCAAGTGGCGGTGCCTAAAAAGGCAAAAATACCCACAATATCTGTCACTGTTGTTAGCACTACACTGCCTGCAAGTGCAGGGTCTATATTCATTTTTTTAAGTAAAATTGGAATACTTGCACCAGCAACCCCAGCCACAACTAAGTTCATAAACATGGCAAAAGCGAGTACGCCGCCGAGCATAAAATCCCACTGCCAAAGTGCAATGACACCCGCTATCAACAATGACCACAAAATGCCATTGAGTGCTCCAATAGCGAGTTCTTTCATCATTAAAAAGCGTTGGTTGGTTTGATTTATATGACCAACAGCTATACCACGAATAACAAGTGTGAGTGATTGACTGCCAGCAACACCGCCCATAGAAGGAACAATGCCATTAAGCACTGCTAATATGGGTAAAATATCGAGTGTGCTTTCAAAAAAACTGGCTACAAAGGCGGCCGCAAGCGCAGTTAATAAGTTAACTCCTAACCATACTGAGCGTTTTTTAGAGCTTTTTAAGACAGGAGCAAAGGTATCTTCTTCATCATCAAGGCCCGCCAAACTCAGTAAACTATGTTCGGCGTCTTCACGAATTACGTCAACAATATCATCGATCGTGACACGACCAAGTAGCTGATCGTTGTCATCAACAACTGGGGCCGAGATCCAATTATGGCGCTCAAACAGTTGTGCGACTTCACTTTCATCCATTGAAATTGGAATTGACTCACATTCTTCATCCATTAAATCGCGAACAATTTTTTCTGGTGGATTAGTTAGCAATGTACTCAGCGATAAAGCACCAATAAAGCAGTTATGTTTATCAACCACATACAGGTCATCAGTGCCTTCAGGTAACTCTCCGCGAAGTCGAATGTAACGTAGTACGACATCAATGGTCACATCTGGGCGAATAGTTACTGTATCGGTGTTCATAAGTGCGCCGGCAGAACGCTCTTGATAAGATAGCGCTTGTGTTGCGCGTTCTCTATCTTGGGTGTCCATGGCGCTAACAACGTCTTGGTAAACGGTGTCAGGCAAACTACGTAATACTTCACCTAGGTCATCGTGACCCATGTCTTCAGTGGCAGCAGCAATGTGCTCAGGCTCCATTTGGGCAATAATACCCAGGCGCACGTCTTCTGATAATTCTTCGAGTACATCACCTTGAACATCAGGATCAACTAACTGCCATAGCAAGCGACGAATTTTGTGTGGAGATGATTCTAATAATAACGCAGTATCACATGGCGCTGTTTTTGCGAGCATGCGCCTAACTTGAACAAACTGACCACTATTAAGTGACTTGGTCACTTGTTTTAGTTGTTGTAGTGGGTAGTCTTGTTCAAAAGCTTCGGGCATTGGCGTCCTTTATTTATACTGTAACTGTTACCTAGTGGGTGGGGGAGTACGACCTAGCAGCCAGTTATTTTGATTATAGTTATTTTATTTAAATGTTAAAAATTAACGTTACTCTTGTTCGTTAAATCGTTGCGAAATAAGTTCTCCAATGGCATTTAAAGCTTGCTCTGCATCAGGCCCTTCACATACCACTTTAACTTCTTTACCTTGGCTACTTTCAAGTAGCATTAGTGCTAATACACTGTCACCAGCAGCTTCTTTATCATCTTGAAATAAGGTGATTGAAGCATCAAATTTTACAGCGAGTTGGGCTAATACAGTCGCGGCTCTGGCATGCAGTCCTAATTTATTTTGTATTAAAAAAGTGTCTTCTATACGCATACATTACTCTATCAAAGCTGAACAGGTTATTAGTTTTGTAAAATTACTTTTCTTGTTCTCTGTGACGTATTTTTACATTGGGATGCGTAACTGCAAAGCTTTCGCCAATTGTTTGCGCTAAATATACAGAGCGATGTTGCCCGCCAGTACAGCCAATCGCAATAGTTAAATAGCTTCTGTTATTTCGCTCTAGGTGTGGTAGCCATGTTTGTACAAAGGTTTGTATTTGCCATGTAAATTTTTGAACTATGCTGTGGCTAGCCAAATAATCTTTTACTGGTTGGTCTAGGCCGTTGAGTGGTTTTAGTTCAGGCTCCCAGTGCGGGTTAGGTAAAAAACGTGCATCAAATACGTAATCTGCCTCTTTAGGAATGCCATGTTTAAAACCAAATGATTCAAATGTAACAATCAGCTGCTTGTCTTTTTTACCTAGTATTTTTTCGCGAATTGATTCAGCAAGTTGATGAACGCTTAGCTCACTGGTATCGATCATGTAATCGGCGCGCGTAATTAGCACATCGAGAAGTTCTTTTTCTTTTTTTATGGCTAAATCAAGCGGAAGTGAATCTATTGATAAAGGGTGTAAGCGCCTAGTTTCAGAAAAGCGCTTAATAAGGGTTTGATCTTCACTGTCTAAGTAGAACAGCGTTGGTTTTGTAAAACCCGGTAAGTATTCGATGATGTGATTAAATTCATCTTGCTCTTTTGGTAAATTTCGCACATCTATACTAACGGCAATTTTATCGTAGTTATCAGAAACGCTTCTTACCAAAGAAGGTAATAAATTTACTGGAATGTTATCTACGCAATAATAACCTAGATCTTCAACAACGCGCAAAGCAACCGACTTACCAGAACCAGAACGGCCACTTATGATAATCAACTCCATTAATCACCCTTTAAATTTGTTACGATTGGTCAACAATAATTTGATACAACTCAGCATCCGATTTAGCACAGCGAAGCTGCTTACAAAATTCTTTATTTTTAGTTTATCAGCTATCGTTGCTAGCGTCTTTAAATGCTGTTGGTTATCGCCTTCAGGTACGATGAGTGCAACAAAAATATCAACAGGGCGGTTGTCTATAGCATCAAAATTAATCGGTGTTTCACTAACTAACACCAATGCTAAAGGTTCTTGTGCGCCGCTCATTCGGCCATGTGGAATAGCAATACCTCTTCCTATCCCTGTGCTGCCTAGTTTTTCGCGGGTTAATAAAGCGCCCAAAATATCCTGTTGAGATAAATACGGTAATTTATCGTGAGCCAGCTCGCTAATAAACTACTAAAATTCTTTTTTTACTATTAAAAAGGACCGCAGCTTTACTGCAGTCCTGGCATATAAGTGAACTTAATTTCATCATATTAGTGTCGAGCAAGCTTCTCTTTGTGTTTAATTACTTGACGGTCAAGCTTGTCAATCAATGAATCAATAGCTGCATACATATCTTGATGTTCAGTGGATGCGAATAATTCAGCACCACTTACATGAATAGTTGCTTCTGCTTTTTGATTTAATTTTTCTATATCAAGAATGACATGAACATTATTAATATGATCAGAGTGCCTTTCTAGCTTCGCAAATTTGGTATTTATATAGTCTCTTAATGAATCAGTTAGTTCTACATGACGACCAGTTAAATTTAGTTGCATAAGCATTACCCTCTTTGTTTAGCGTCTTAGATCAGGCTCTTTCGCTGATTTGACGGTGGAATAGCCAGAGATTCGCGATATTTTGCGATTGTACGTCTCGCTACTTTAATTCCTTGCTCAGCCAATATATCCGCAATTTTGCTATCACTCAATGGTTTTGCTGAGTTTTCTGCTGCGATTAATTTTTTAATAAGTGCACGTATTGCCGTAGATGAACATTCTCCACCATTTTCGGTACTAACGTGGCTTGAGAAAAAGTATTTAAGCTCAAATATTCCACGCGGTGTGTGCATATACTTTTGCGTAGTTACGCGCGAAATTGTTGATTCGTGCATTTCTACCATTTCGGCAACATCATTTAAAACCATCGGTTTCATGGCTTCTGGCCCGTGTTCAAAAAAGCCCTGTTGTTGTTTAACAATACAGTTAGTTACTTTTAAAAGTGTATCATTTCTACTTTCTAAGCTTTTTATAAACCATTTAGCTTCTTGTAAATGTGAGCGAATAAATTGACTATCGCCGCTTGATTTAACTGTACGCGACATCGCTGCATATTGGCTGTTTACACGAATTTTTGGCATGCTGTCTGGGTTTAACTCTACAATCCAGCGGCCTTTAATTTTTTTAACTGACACATCAGGTATTACATACTCAGACTCTTCTCGTACTATTGTGTCTGCAGGCTTAGGGTTGAGCGTATGAATAAGTGTCATTACTTCTTTAAGCTCATCTTCTTTGAGCTTCGTTTTTTTCATTAATGTACGGTAGTCACGAGCAGCTAACAAATCAATGTGCTCGGTTAAAATCATTTTTGTTTCATCAATAAAAGGCGTGCCTTTATCAAATTGATTTAACTGAATACACAAACACTCTTGTAAGCTACGTGCCGCAATACCCACTGGGTCAAATAGCTGAATGCGCTTTAATACCGCTTCTATTTCGTCAAGTTCAACCTCAACGTCATCGTCGTTATCTTGATTAAAGCTCTCTAAAATCTCTTCGCAACTGAGTGTCAGTATGCCTGAATCATCCACCGCTTCTACAATAGCAATAGCGATGGCTTCATCTGTAGGGCTAAATGGCGTTAATTGTAATTGCCACATTAAGTATTCGTGAAGCGTTTCAGTTGATGCGCCCTGATATATAGACTCATCTTCAGGCATTGGGCCTGAAGATGATGCAGGGGCTGCACTCATATACTCATCCCAGCTAACATCCATTGCCATGTCGTCACTTACGGTATCTTTAGCAAGCGCTTCACCACTGTCTTGTTCATACTCGCTAGGGGCTTCATCGGCAGATACGGTTACTGTAACTTCATCGTTATCTGCTTTTTGCTCATTTTTGCCCGCAAGATCATCGGCATAGTCTTGCTCCTCAACCTCAAGTAATGGGTTGCTGTCGAGCGCTTCTTGTATTTCTTGCTGAAGATCCAATGTGCTTAATTGCAGCAAGCGAATAGCTTGTTGCAACTGAGGTGTCATTGTAAGTTGCTGGCCCATGCGCAGCTGTAGTGATTGCCTCATGTATCTCTAACAATCCTTTTAAGTTGTTATAGTTAATACTAGCAGATGCTTATAAATAAGGCGTAAATGTTACAGCCTAAATTGCTCGCCTAAATATACATCGCGTACAGTTTTATCATTTAATATGTGTTCAGGGGTACCAGAAGCAATCAGTTCCCCATGAGAAACAATGTAGGCTTTTTCGCAAACATCAAGGGTTTCTCTTACATTGTGGTCTGTTATTAATACGCCAATCCCACGGTTTTTCAGGTGTTCAATAATTTTTTTAATATCTAATACTGAGATAGGGTCAACACCGGCAAATGGTTCGTCTAACAAAATAAACTTTGGATCTGCGGCTAAAGCACGTGCAATCTCCACTCGGCGACGTTCTCCGCCCGATAATGCCATGCCTTTGCTGTCGCGAATGTGTTGAATGCTAAATTCATCTAATAGATTATTCAATGTATCTTCTCTGGCTTGTTTAGTGAGCTCCTTTCGAGTTTCTAAAATAGCCATTAAGTTTTGATACACTGTTAATTTTCTAAATATAGACGACTCTTGTGGTAAGTAGCCAATGCCTAATCTAGCACGACTGTGCATAGGTAAAAGCGTAATATCGTTATCATCGATAGATATTTTGCCTTTGTCGCTAGGGACTAAGCCTACAATCATGTAAAAGGTTGTTGTTTTACCTGCGCCGTTTGGCCCAAGCAAGCCTACAATACTGCCAGCTTTAACTTCTAAGCCCACATTTTTTACAACTTCACGGCCTTTGTAGCTTTTGGCTAGTAGCTCTGCTTTTAATGTGCTCATGGTTGGCCTTTGTCATTTTTTTTAGGCTCCACAGGCACTAAGATAGTGTGTACACGGTCAGTTGAGCTTTCATCTTTTTCGGCGCTAATAAGCTGCTGTTCTATATCGTAGGTAATGCTTTTAGCATTCATTTTTTGCCCAGCTTGAGATATCTCTGCATCTCCAATTAATGTTAAAAAACGCGTTGAAACATCGTATCTAACTTCATTAGCGCTGGCGCTCATTATTGTGCCGTCGGCTTGTTTTTCTTCAAAATATGCAGGCGTACCTGTGGCAATTAACAATTGCTTGTTGTCGCCTAGCTCATCGCGCTTGTGAACCTCAAGGCGGTCTGCGGTAATTTTTCTGTCGCCATGAATAATTTCAACATTTTTTTCAAAGATACCTACGTTTTCTTTTAGTTGACCCTCTTGTTTATCCGCACTAATCGAAATTTGATTTGCAGAAATTGGCGCTGTTGTTTCAGCGGCATTAGTACCTAATGCAAGTAAAAATGTTGGAATAATAAAGAGTGTTGATAGTTTATTGGTCATAATAAATAGTTCGCGTATGGTTAATTAATTTTATCACTTCGGTTTTTAAATCGGCTTCTAAGCCTTTACCGGTGATTTTTAAATTGGGCCCTGTAACAATGACAGGCTGCTCTGATTGCATCGTTAGTAATTTTATATCTACCTGAATGTTATCAGCATTAATTTTATCTATCATTGCGTTATCAGTTAAATTACTAGCAACAACGTTACCTTCTAATATTAGTTGTCTGCCTTCGTATAATGTTGCTTCATTAGCGTTAATTCGCCATGTTTGTTTGTCGTTGTATAGCGTAAAAATAGGTTTATCAAAAAAGGTAAACCCTAATTCTTGATATAGCTCCATTCGCGCTGCCGTTACTTTATGGCTGATTTTCCCATTTTCGTCATACGCTGTTTGTTTTAGCTCTATGGCTGTGTAATCGGGCTTTGCAATTATGTCTGCTTCGGTTTGTTGTGGTAAATTTACTTGTGTGAAATAAGGGTACCAAAGCCAAACCATACAGCTGATGAATAAAACGCTTAATATTATGCGCGCTGCATTCATGAACTAGTCCCTTTTGTGGTCAAAGGTTTGTTATTTTCAAGCATTAGCAGGTCGGTTAGTTCTCTCACTGCACCAAAGCCACCTGGCATTTGTGTTGTATAATGTGCTAAACGTTTTATTAGCGGATGTGCGTCATTTACTGCAACAGCAAACCCTACTAACTCCATCACTGGCATGTCTGGGCCATCATCGCCAATGTAGGCAATTTGCTCATCATTTAAATTGAGCTTTGTTTTTAGTTCTTCGTAAGCGAGTAATTTATTTTCTTGGCCTTGGTATATATGTTGTACTGTTAAGCTTGTCATACGCTGTTGTACTATTTTTGAGTGGCGTCCTGTAATTACCGCAACTTCAAAGCCACTATTAATTAGCGCTTTAATGCCAAAGCCATCTTTTGTATTAAATGCTTTGAGCTCTTCGCCTTGGTTACCCAAATAAATGCGACCATCAGAAAACACACCATCAATATCACAAATAAGTAGCTTTACTTTTTTTGCACGTGCTTTTGCGTCTTCACTCAATGGTTGATAGAGCTCTTCAAATTGCATTTATAATACTCCTGCTTTTAGTAAGTCTTGCATATTTAATGCACCAATAGGGTGGTTTTGCTCATTAACGATGATTAAACCATTAATACGCTTTTGCTCCATAATATTAAGTGCTTCAGCGGCCAAAATATCTTGCGTTGCCGTTGTGCAGGACTTGGTCATTACAACATCTATTTGTGTTGTATGTATATCAATTCGTTGTTCTAAAATACGACGTAAATCACCGTCGGTAAAGAGCCCTACAAGTTGTTGCTGAGAATCAACTATGGCTGTCATGCCTAAGCCTTTTGCCGACATTTCTATCAGTGCATCTTTTATAGTTTGAGTAACGTTAATAATAGGTGTGTTTTTACCGCTATGCATGACATCTTTTAGGGTCAGCAGTAAACGTTTACCTAAACTGCCGCCGGGGTGAGATAGCGCAAAGTCATCAGCTGTAAAACCGCGAGCTTCTAACAGTGCAACCGCCATGGCATCGCCCATTGCAAGTGTTGCTGTTGTGCTTGCTGTAGGGGCTAAGCCTAACGAACAGGCTTCTTTTTGTACTTTTATGCAAATATGTACGTTTGCAAGCGTTGCCATTGTTGAGCTAGCGTTGCCTGTCATGGCTATCATTTTTGCGCCGAGGCGTTTCAAAACGGGAATTATATTGAGGACTTCGCTTGTTTCACCAGAATTAGAAATTAGCATAACCACATCATTTTTAGTGATCATACCTAAGTCGCCATGACTTGCCTCACCGGGGTGTACAAAAAAATGCAGGGCTGCCAGTACTTGCTAACGTCGCCGCTATTTTATTGCCAATATGACCCGATTTTCCCATGCCTATAACAATAGTTCGCCCTTGGCAGTCGTATATTAACTGACATGCTTGATGAAAATTTTCATCCACATATTGTGCAATATCACTCAATGCTTGGCGCTCTATGTCTAATACACGTAGGCCTTGTTCAATAAAATTTAGCGTTGCCATTACTTACCCTACTTGACTGAAAATATACCCTTGGTAGCCTAAAAAAGCGATTAATAATAAGCCGCCCTCTACTCTATTGATGCGCTGAGCACCTCTAAAGTTCAATGACATGATAATAAGTGCGACCGTGGCACCAATCATAATAAGTATGTCGCGGTTAGCAACAGACGGGTCTATAACAGAAGGGTTAATAATGCCTGCGAAAGGCAGCACGGCAAGAATATTAAAAATATTAGAGCCAACAATATTACCCAGTGCTAAGTCATCTTCATTTTTAAGAACCCCCGCAATTGAAGCTGCAAGCTCTGGCAAGCTAGTACCTATTGCAATAATTGTTAAGCCAATGACTAAATCGCTTAGGCCAAAATATTTTGCAATATCGACCGCTGAATCTATTAAAAAATGTGCACTGACAGGAAGTAAGACCATACCAATAACTAACCAAATTACTGCTTTTTTTGTTGGTACGTCATTGGGTACTTCATCACATGCTTCTGATACAAATGGGTCTGTTTGATTTTTAGCACGTAGCGAAACAATAATCAGCCCGCCAATAAAGACGACAAAACCAATTAATAAGGCAACGCCTTCAGCAAGCGAAAAGTAGTTATCTGAAAAAATATACCAAGTAGCTAGAGATACAATAAGCACTAACGGGATTTCACGTTTTAATGTACTTGAAGAAACGCTAAGAGGCCTAAATAAAGCAGTAATACCTAATACCAGTAAAATATTTGTGATATTTGAGCCAATTGCGTTACCTACCGCTGTGTCTGTTTTTCCAGCCAATGCAGCAGAGGCTGATACCATCATTTCAGGTGCTGATGAGCCCATGGCAACAACAGTTAAACCAACAATTAAGGTTGGTACGCCAAAGTTTTTAGCCAGTGCGGCCGCACCATAAACAAACCTGTCAGCACTCCAAACTAGGGCTGCAAAACCAAGAATCAAAATAACAAACGAGGTAACCATTGTATTAAGCCAGTTATTCAAAATAGGAATGGCGCGAA
The DNA here is from genome assembly GCF_000241365.1 of Pseudoalteromonas sp. BSi20480. Classification (NCBI taxonomy): domain Bacteria; kingdom Pseudomonadati; phylum Pseudomonadota; class Gammaproteobacteria; order Alteromonadales; family Pseudoalteromonadaceae; genus Pseudoalteromonas; species Pseudoalteromonas sp. BSi20480. The sequence continues at coordinate 79,591 of NZ_BADX01000099.1, forward strand.
TAGTAACAAATGCCACGATGAAAGTATAAATAAAAGAGTAAGGTCAACTACGTAGACTAATTCATTTTACTAAATTAATTAGTCGGGGCTGTTAGGCTTTCAGTATTAAAGTTTTGCTGATGTATGGGGAATAACTACACCACTAGGTACTAACTTGCCAAAATTCTAAATGGGTTGCTGAAAATTTAACCTTAATAGGTAACAGACCCTAGTTTAAGTGTTGGTTAAGTGAAGATGAGTGAGTCTAAATGTGTGTTTTAAACGTACATTACAAAATCTTACGAATTGTTTTTTCCATATTGGATCAAAAAGATTTAAAATAGGGGCACTAGTGAACATTTTTATGGAGAGCGACTTGTCGCAATCAATAGTAGAAGTCAAGGATGTTAGCTTTTCCAGGGGCGATAGGGTCATATATAAAAATATGAGCTTTAGTGTGCCTAAAGGCAAAATCACTGCGATTATGGGGCCAAGCGGTATTGGTAAAACCACGATGTTGCGTTTAATTGGTGGCCAATTAAAACCTGATTCGGGTGATATTTTATTTGAAGGTGGCAGTATTCCTTCTATGACGCGTTCAGAATTATACGAAGCGCGTACAAAAATGAGCATGCTATTTCAAAGTGGTGCCTTGTTTACCGACATGTCTGTGTTTGACAATATTGCTTTTCCGATTCGTGAGCACACAAAACTAAGTGAAGATCTTATTCGTTTAGTGGTGTTAATGAAGCTGCAGGCTGTGGGTTTACGCGGAGCTAAAGATTTAATGCCCTCAGAGTTATCAGGTGGGATGGCAAGGCGTGCTGCTCTTGCTCGCGCAATAGCGCTCGATCCAGAGCTCATCATGTATGACGAACCGTTTGCTGGCCAAGATCCTATCTCAATGGGCGTGCTTGTAAAGTTAATTAAATCGCTCAATCAAGTATTAGGTTTATCGTCTTTAATTGTGACCCATGATGTAACTGAAGTAATGAGTATTGCCGATCACGTTATTATTATTGCCGATCAGGGCGTGATAGGCTCAGGTACGCCAGATGAAATGCGCAATCATGAATCTGAGCTAGTTCAGCAATTTTTAAAAGGTTTGTCTGATGGTCCTGTGCCATTTCATTTCCCCGCGCAAGCCTATGCAGATGAGTTGCTTGGAGAAAAAGCCTAATGTTGGATTTGTTTCAAAAGTTAGGGCATAAAACTCTGGGTCGCTTTGCTGCCCTTGGTCGCTCAGCTTACATGTTGTTCAGTGCACTCGCGCATGTTCCTAATTTTAAAAAAGGCACTCCGCTGCTTGTTCGCCAGCTTTATATGGTGGGTTCGCAGTCGCTGCTTATAATTATGGTATCGGGCTTGTTTATCGGTATGGTACTCGCATTGCAAGGCTACACCGTATTAGTAGGGTATGGTGCTGAAGATAGCTTAGGGCCACTTGTAGCACTGAGTTTATTACGTGAGCTAGGCCCTGTTGTTACTGCGCTATTATTTGCTGGGCGTGCAGGCAGTGCACTTACCGCAGAAATAGGCCTAATGAAAGCCACCGAACAATTATCATCATTAGAGATGATGGCAATTGATCCACTTAAACGTATTATCGCACCTCGCTTTTGGGCTGGTTTTATTAGCATGCCTTTACTTGCAATTATATTCTCTGCCGTTGCAATTATAGGGGCTCATTTAGTTGGGGTTGATTGGTTAGGTGTAGATACCGGTAGCTTTTGGTCAATTATGCAATCGCAAGTGTCGTTTCAGGCTGATGTACTAAACGGCATAATTAAAAGCTTTGTATTTGCAATAGTGGTTACTTGGATTGCACTTTACAAAGGCTATGACTGTGTTCCAACGTCGGAAGGGATCAGCAAAGCAACTACCGAGACAGTTGTACACTCGTCATTGGCCGTTTTAGGTTTCGACTTTATTTTGACAGCGGTAATGTTTACCAGCTAATTAGGGTATAAATAATGAATTCACGGAAATTAGAAATTTTAGTTGGCTTTTTTGTAGCGCTTGGCATTTTAGCTTTTGCTATGTTAGCGCTTAAAGTAGCGAATGCAGGTATTAGTGGCTCAGGCGAAACCTATTCACTCAATGCAAAGTTTGAAAATATTGGCTCATTAAAAGCACGAGCCCCCATCAAAGTAGGTGGTGTGGTAATTGGTCGCGTTGAGTCAATTTATGTTCATCCAAAAGAGTTTTTACCTGTGGTTGATATGACTATTGATGCGCAATACTTATGTCGTTTTTCAGATACAAGCTCTATATCCATACTTACATCGGGTATTTTAGGCGAGCAATACTTAGGTTTAAATCCTGTTATTGCCTCCAGTTCAGCTGAACAGCGCTGTTTAGGTGAAACAGTAACCAACAATGAACAAGATACAGCAATTGATGATTTATTTGGCGTAGAAAGTAAGGCGTTAGGTAATGGGGATTCAATTATTGATACTAAGTCTGCCATTGTGTTAGAAGAATTAATTGGGCAGTTTTTATTCAACCAAGGTAGTGAGTAATTATTATGTTGAAAAAGTATTTAGCTATTATAACGCTTAGCGCATTGAGCCTAATGCAAACGGTGAGTGCTGCAGAAGTAAAGTTAGACGATCCAAATAAAATGGTGCGCAAGGTTTCAGAGTATACATTTGACCGAATCAAAAAAGATCAACCATTGATTGTTAAAGATCAAGAGTATCTTCGCGTTATCGTTGAAGAAGAGTTGATGCCCTATATTGATTATAAATACGCAGCACTGCGTGTATTAGGAAGTGAAGTATCTAAAGTGCGCGCAATCACAGATGATGCTGAAAAAGCACAAGCAATTAAAGATATTCAGCGCTTTATTGACGTGTTTAGAGAGTATTTAGTTGCTACGTATGCAGGTGTATTTACCCAATATACTAACCAACACGTTGAATTTGGTGCACCGCAACCATTTAAAGGCCAGGATGTGGTTGTAGTAAAAACAAAGATTATCGAAGATGGTAAGCCAGATATCCGCATTGATTTTAAAGTTCGTGAAGATCGTAGTGGTCAGTGGCGTGCATACGACATGATTGCTGAAGGGATAAGCTTGTTAGATGCTAAGCAAAGTGAGCTACAAGGTATTTTGCGTCAGCAAGGTATTGATAAGGTAAGTGACCTTTTAGAGCAAAAAAGTAAGCTTCCAGTTCAATTTAGAGGCAGTAGCTCGAATGACTAAATTGGCGATAAGCCAAATTGATGATCAACAGTTTCGAGCGAGCGGCGAGCTCTCTCGAAATTCAATTGGCGATGAACAACTTCTGAACAAGCAGCTACAAACTAAGCATAAAACCATCTATTTTGACCTAAGTGGGGTGTCAAGGGTTGACACAGCCGGCTTAGCTTGGTTAATTCACTCTTTTGCAGAATTAAAGCAGCAAGGTATTCGCCTTGAATTGCAAAATCCACCTGAGCAATTGCAAAATTTAATGCAATTGGGTCAAGTTACAACCCTATTTGAGTGAGAGTTATGGAAACTAGCCAAGTCGAAACATTATTACGCGAAGAACTTCAATTAGCAGAAGTTCATGTAAAAGCCAATGGAAGCCATTATGAAGTTGTTGCCGTGGGTGAGTGCTTCGACGGTTTAAGCCGAGTTAAAAAGCAACAGCTAGTATATGGTCCACTAATGAATACTATTTCAGACGGTACTATTCATGCAGTTTCTATTCGTGCTTTTACACCGACTGAGTGGAAACGCGAACAAAAATTTATTTTACCGCAATAAATAGGGCCTCCTAATGGATCAATTTGTAATTCAAGGTGGCACTTCACTTGCTGGTGAGGTGACTATTTCTGGTGCTAAAAACGCAGCACTGCCTATTTTATTTGCCTCACTTTTGGCCGACGGTAAAAGTACATTTACCAATGTGCCACGCTTACGCGATATTGTAACTACAGAAGCTTTGCTAAAAACATTAGGTGCAGATGTAAATTGGCAGAGTGATACCCTCGTCATTGATGGTGCAACTGTTGATAAAACGTTGGCCCCATACGATTTAGTAAAGCAAATGCGCGCGTCTGTATTAGCATTAGGGCCTTTAGTTGCTCGCTTTGGTGAGGCACAAGTTTCATTGCCAGGCGGCTGTGCTATTGGTGCTCGCCCTGTTGATATTCATATTCAAGGCATGGAACGTTTAGGTGCGCAAATTAGCGTCGAAAATGGTTACATCAATGCAAAAGTGGATGGTCGCCTTAAAGGCGCTGAGATCTTTATGGAGATGGTCAGTGTAGGCGCAACCGAGAACTTGTTGATGGCAGCAGCGTTGGCCGATGGTAAAACAGTACTTGAAAACGCAGCCCGTGAACCTGAAATTACCGATTTAGCAAATTGCTTGATTGCAATGGGTGCTAAAATTACGGGCGCAGGGACGAGCCGTATTGAAATTGAAGGCGTAGAACGCTTATCCGGTTGTGAACATAAAATTTTACCGGATCGTATTGAAACAGGTACGTTCTTAGTTGCTGCAGCAATGGCTGGCGGTGAAGTATTGTGTAAAAACACAGACTTTCATTCACTTGAACCGGTTATTGAAAAACTGCGCGCGACAAATGCCTTACTTGAAGTGAAAGACGATTCTATTTATCTGGATATGCGTGGTCGTGAGCTTAAAGCGGTGAATGTTAAAACCGCCCCGCATCCAGGGTTCCCAACCGATATGCAAGCTCAGTTTACTGCACTTAATGTAGTGGCTAACGGCAGCGCGACAATTACAGAAACTATTTTTGAGAACCGTTTCATGCATGTGCCTGAGTTACAGCGCATGGGTGCAAACATTCGCTTAGAAGGCAACACAGCAATATGTGGTGAGACTAAAAGTCTTTCTGGCGCTCAAGTTATGGCTACGGATTTACGAGCATCAGCAAGCTTAATCCTTACAGGGATTGTAGCGCAAGGTGAAACAGTTGTTGATCGTATTTATCACGTTGATAGAGGGTATCAGCGTATTGAGGATAAACTCAGCGCGCTAGGCGCTAACATAAAGCGTAAAGCAAGCTAACACGTTTAAATGCTGGTCGGTGTGATTACACCGACCTTTCTTTATTTAGAGTTTGGTTTCAAGCTCAGCCACAGTAACCATTATTTTTTCGATTTTCCCATCTCTATACAATTCAAACTCTATTTCTTTACCTGGTTCAGTATTGCCAATTTTTTCGAGTACCTTTTGTGGATTAGCCACTGAAAGCCCCGCAATTTTTATTACAATATCTTGTTCTTCAATGCCTGCTTGCCACGCAGGCCCTAATGGATCTAAATTTGTAATACGCATGCCGCTCACAGGGGTTAAGTTGTCATTAACCTCTTTGCCTGTACTGTCTACGGCTGTGCCTTCAAACCCTAAGTAACCACGCACTACACGGCCATGACGAATTAGCTTAGCCATTACTTCCTTAGCTAGGGTGTAGGGGACAGCAAAAAAGATGCCTTGAATGTTTAAGTTTTCGCGGGTTTTAAATTGCGCTGAAGTAATACCTACTAAATCACCATTTGAATTAACGAGTGCACCACCGGAATTTCCTACATTAATTGCTGCATCCATTTGCAGTAGGTTATTAAACGGGCTATCGGTGATTTTTTGTTTACCTGTGGCACTAATAATCCCTTGTGTAATGGTTTGCCCTAAGTTGAGTGGGTTGCCAATAGCTAATACAACATCTCCCACGCTAGTCGTATAGTCATCGTTTACGGGTATAACAGGAAGGTGTTCTGCATTTATTTTAAGTAGTGCTAGATCTGTAATTGTATCAAAGCCTATAAGCTGCACATCAAAAAAACGTCGGCCGTCAGTTAAAATCACCATAATGACATCAGCATTATTAACAACATGATAATTAGTAAGTATATAGCCATCTGGCGACATAATAACGCCTGAGCCTAACTCCTGAACGGTGTTTTTTCTTTTGTAGCGGGGCTCCTTTGAAATACTTTCAGAAAAAATAGTAACGACAGACGGGGCTGCGCGCTTTACTGCATCAGAAAAGCTTAAGTGGCTTGCACTCATTGCACTGGGGATAGGAACATTAGGCAGCAGCGCTGCTCTCATATTTGGGCTGAAAAAAACCACTAAAAAAGCAATACTGAGACCTGCAAATAGAGGAGGGAGGACAAATTTAATGAATTTCAGCACAAGTTTCTTATTATTAAAGGAGCAATCCCTTTATGATGGCACAAAAAAAATAACAGCGGCAAGTGCCGCTGTTATTTTTATTACACATATACTGCGATTAATTACTGAATTAGGATAAATATAGACTCACGTCCACGTTTAACGCCTAGTACAATATTACCTTTAGTATTTTCGATGATTTTATTCATATCGCGAATAGTCTCAACACGTTGGCGGTTCACTTGGACTATCATGTCACCTTCTTCTAGGCCTACCCGTGCAGAAGGAGAGCGAGGATCGACAGAGGTAATTTCAATCCCCTTTGCGTTATTTTTCTGAACATTTTCTAATTCAGCCCCTTGAAATGCGGGATGCAGTTCTTCGCCAACCGCTTTAACACCAGATGCACCGTCGAGTGTGACTTTGAGCGTTTTTATTTTTCCATCTCGGTAAATACTGAGCTTTATTTCTCTGCCTTCACCTAATGTAGCAATTTTACTGCGCAGTTCATGGAAGCCGCTTATATCGCTGCCATTAATGCTTACAATAACATCCCCGGCTTTTATGCCTGCTTTACTAGCAGCAGTATCATCCATTACCTGCATTACATAAGCACCTTGTTTAACATCAAGCTGTTGTGCTTTGGCTAAGCCCGCATCAAGTGGACGACCCGATATGCCTAGCGAGCCACGGCGTACTTCACCATGCTCAATAATCTGATCAACCAAGTTTTTCATCATGTTAGAAGGAATAGCAAAACCAATTCCAACGTTACCACCAGATGCACCTAAAATAGCGGTGTTAATGCCAATTAGTTCTCCATTTAAATTCACTAAAGCACCGCCAGAATTACCTTGGTTAATTGCGGCGTCTGTTTGAATGAAATCTTCGTAACCTTCAATGTTTAAACCACTGCGTCCAAGGGCACTAACAATGCCTGAGGTGACGGTGTGGCTTAAGCCAAACGGGTTGCCTATAGCAACTGCAAAATCACCGACTCGTAATTGGTCTGAGTTAGCAAGTTTGATTTCTGTCAGGTCATCAGCGTCTATTTGTAGTAGTGCAATGTCAGACTCTTTATCTGTACCAATTTTAGTAGCTTCAAATTCACGTCCATCTTCGAGTGTAACGATCATTTTTTCAGCATCTTGGATCACGTGATTATTAGTAACCACATAACCTTCATCTGCATCGATAATCACACCTGAACCCAAACCACTAAATTGGCGCTTTTGGCTGCGAGGTTGTTGCTGGCCAAAAAAGAACTCAAGTGGATCGGCGCGGCGGCGAACCTCTTTAGAGCCCGAAACCTGAATACTCACAACACCAGGGGAGATTTGTTCAAGCATAGGTGCAAGAGTCGGTAGCTGTTGCCCATTAACTGCTATTGGTAACTTTGCGTAAGACGCTACCGGGCTCATTAATAAGCTTGTAGATAAAATAGCAGCACTGATAAGTGATAATTTCATTTTCATAGTCAAGGTTTACTCCACTTAGGAAAAACAAAAATTAAAAAAGGACTGCATAAGCAGCCTTTTTTTAGTTTGTTAGTAAGATAAAACAACAAAGCTGTTATATCTAAAGACTATGGGGTCAAAAAAAAGTTCATCAAGATGCTTTAGAGCGGTCCTGTACTTTATTTTCACCAGCAAATAAACCAGACTCACCTGACACAAAGTCTGCCGGTTGCGCCTCTGCTGAAGAGCGATCAGAACGACGCTCTTTTAAAGATGCTTGTAATTGCTCTGTTGTTTCTTTTGAAAAGTAAGGGGCTGCTGGTTCTTTATTTCTATCTTCTAACAGTAATTGATTAGTTTCTTCTACATGACTCAAGAGCTGGTTGTAGTTATCTTTCATTTTATTCACAAGCTTGCTGGTGCTTGCTAAATGGTCAGCTACGTCTTGGCGGTATTGCTCAAGTTCGCTTTGCGCTTGTTCCGCTTGCTCTTTTAACTCATCTTGTTTGAACTGTTTTTTAGTAACAAATGCACCAATAAAAAATGCTATAACCGCAACAATAACGATTAAACCTACCCATATAACTGTGCCCATAAACTACCCCTTTGGGAAAATAACGAAAGAATGCTGATTCATTTATAAATCATATTAAGTGTAATATACCCCGAGTTATGATGCGTGTTAATATGCTTTACAAATTAAACTGCGTTTTGACTGAAAATACATATGACTCCTTGGCAAACATATCAACAAGATTTAAAACGAGATGACTTTGTACACGACGCAGCACAAGAAAATGCTGTGCGCCACTTGCAACGTTTATATGATGACCTCACGCAAACAAAACCAAAATCAACAGGTTTTTTCGCTAATTTATTTGGTAAAAACGAACCAGAACCTATAAAAGGCCTGTATTTTTGGGGCGGAGTTGGACGTGGAAAAACGTATTTAGTTGATACTTTTTACGAGGCTTTGCCAAGTGATCGAAAAATGCGCGTGCATTTTCATCGTTTCATGCACCGTGTGCATGACGAATTAAAAAAACTAAATAACACGGCCAATCCACTGGAAAAAGTAGCGGATATATTTAAATCAGAAACCGACATCATTTGTTTTGATGAATTTTTTGTGCAAGACATAACGGATGCCATGTTACTGGGTGGTTTAATGGAAGCGCTTTTTGCTCGTGGAATTGTTTTAGTCGCTACCTCTAATATTGTACCTGACGATTTATATAGAAATGGCCTACAGCGGGCTCGTTTTATGCCTGCCATTGAACTGGTAAAACTCAATACTGAAATAGTGAATGTAGATTCGGGTATTGACTATCGACTGAGAACCTTAGAACAAGCTGAAATTTTTCACAGCCCGCTTGATGAACAAGCTGATAAAAATCTATTTGAATATTTTGATAAGTTGTCAGCTGAACCGGGTCAACTCGATCACCCTATAGAAATAGAAGGGCGCTTAATAAAAACGCGCAAAGTAGCTCAAAGTGTCGTGCTATTCGAATTTAGTGAATTGTGTGAGACTGCACGTAGCCAAGTTGATTACATGGAAATTAGCCGTTTATATAACACGGTAATTATTTCTAATGTAAAACAGCTTGGCCAAAGTAATGACGATGCAGCAAGGCGCTTTATTGCTCTAGTAGATGAATTTTACGAACGCCACGTGACGCTAATTATTTCAGCAGAAAAACCGATTACCGAACTTTACACCCAAGGTAACTTAAATTTTGAATTTAAACGCTGCATAAGCCGTTTACAAGAAATGCAGTCGTTAGAGTATTTAGCAAGAGAACATTTAGCTTAATAAAAATTAGAATGCCGGTCGTTTTGCGCTCTCAACACTTATTTGTAAATAGCGATAATTTTCTTGTGGGAAAAACAACCGATCGGTAGCAATGTGATTTAAGTGCTGGTATACTCCCGCGTCTGCCACGTTGCGTTCTATGCCTTCATATAGTTTAGCCACTAATGAGCGGCGCAAAAGTCTAAAACTCGAAGGGGTTATAGCAAACTTAGAGCAGTAGTTAATATTAACTACTTGTGGTTTTAATTGAAAAACATTGGATTTTTATAAATGAAAACGTTTGTTGCTAAACCAGAAACAGTAAAACGTGACTGGTACGTAGTTGACGCTGAAGGTAAAACTTTAGGTCGCATCGCTACTGAAATCGCTCATCGCCTACGCGGTAAGCACAAAGCTGAATACACTCCACACGTAGATACTGGTGATTACATCATCGTTATCAACGCTGAGAAAGTTACTGTAACAGGTAACAAATTCAAAGATAAAGTGTACTACGCTCACTCTGGTTTTCCAGGTGGCCTTAAGTCTACTACTTTTGATAAACTTCAAGCTGCAAAGCCTGAAATGATCATCGAAAAAGCAGTTAAAGGCATGTTGCCACGTGGTCCTTTAGGCCGCGCTATGTACCGTAAACTTAAAGTTTACGCAGGTACTGAGCATAACCATGCTGCACAACAGCCTCAGGTTCTAGACATTTAAGGAGCACTATCATGGCAAATCAATACTACGGTACAGGTCGTCGTAAAAGTTCAAGTGCTCGCGTATTCTTACGCCCAGGCACTGGTAACATCGTAATCAACAAGCGCTCTTTAGAAGAGTACTTTGGTCGCGAAACAGCACGCATGGTTGTTCATCAAGCTCTTGAGCTTGTTGATATGACTGAAAAATTTGACCTTTTCATCACCGTTTCTGGTGGTGGTACAACTGGTCAAGCTGGTGCTATCCGTCACGGTATCACTCGTGCACTTATGGAGTTTGACGAGTCACTACGTCCACAACTTCGTAAAGCAGGTTTCGTTACTCGTGATGCACGTAAAGTTGAACGTAAGAAAGTGGGTCTTAAGAAAGCGCGTAAGCGTCCACAGTTCTCAAAACGTTAATCTATACGTTATCAAGAATTCAAAAACCCAGCTTATGCTGGGTTTTTTGTTATTGGCGATAAATTTCTTCTGATTCATTTGAGCTTTAAAAAATTGTTAGCCTAAGCTGTAATTGCAAATTACTGTTTATGATGATCACACAGTGCAATAACGGCGTATTAATTGAACGAAAGGAAGTAAATAGCCAGATAGGTGCAAAAAAGTTAAATAATTATCGTAATTAGTTTAAATCCATCAGTTAATTGATGGAATTTTTTGCTACAATTGGCGTGGAAGTAAAACGATCAAGTTTTATAACACTATGTGTAGTCTTAAAACTTCCGCTTAGTGGAGTTGATCTTGGTCACTACATCGTTTTTACAGAAGTGATATTATTACTTTTCGGCTCGTGCTCGAACTAGCTTAATCAAACCATTGGTGAAATTAATATTTTTCAAGACCTGAGTTGTTAATAACCTTGTTTTAAACAAGGGTTTTAATTATGATCATTTCTATTTTAAAAATTTCGAATAATTAACCTGCTGTAACTGATGTTCTCAATATAGCAAGTGTTGAGAATCGTAAGTGGAGATAAGTGGATGAGCAATGCGCCTGTAGACAATGGCCGACGTCGCTTTTTAACCATAGCTACCTCTGTTGTTGGTGGTGTTGGTGCGGCTGGGGCTGCTGTTCCTTTTATTGCGTCTTGGAATCCAAGTGAGCGAGCTAAATCTGCGGGTGCGCCTGTAGAAGTAGATATAAGCAAACTTGAGCCAGGACAATTAATACGTGTCGAGTGGCGTGGTAAACCTGTATGGGTTGTATCACGAACCCCAAAAATGCTTGAGCAAATGAAAGAACACGAAGGTCAACTTCGTGATCCGCAATCGCAAGAGCCACAACAATTAGAATCATCAACAAATGACTACCGTTCATTACGTCCAGAGATTTTTGTCGCTGTAGGTATTTGTACGCATTTAGGATGTTCACCTAGCTTTTTACAAGGTGGCTTTGGTGAAAAAGTGGAAGGGACTGATGATGGTTTTTATTGTCCATGTCACGGTTCTAAATTTGATATGGCTGGCCGTGTTTTTCAATCGGTTCCAGCACCATTAAACTTAGAAATTCCACCATATACTTTTCTTGATGAAACCACTATTTTAGTGGGCGAAGAACAAGGGGTGGCCTAATGTTTGGTAAGATTATTGGTTGGATTGACGACAGAATCCCAATGACACGTGTTTGGAACATGCATATTGCACAGTATCCAGCACCTAAAAACTTTAACTTTTGGTACTTCTTTGGCTCATTAGCAATGTTAGTACTAGTTAACCAAATACTGACCGGTATTTGGTTAACAATGAACTACGTACCGTCTGCTGAAGGTGCATTTGCATCAATAGAATATATCATGCGTGATGTAGATTATGGCTGGTTACTGCGCTATCTGCATTCAACCGGTGCATCAGCATTCTTCATTGTTGTATACCTGCATATGTTCCGTGGCATGATCTACGGTTCTTACCAAAAACCACGTGAGTTACTGTGGTTGTTTGGTATGTTTATTTTCTTAGCCCTAATGGCTGAAGCATTCATGGGTTACTTATTACCATGGGGCCAAATGTCGTTCTGGGGTGCACAGGTAATCATTTCATTATTCGGGGCTATTCCTGTTATTGGTGATGACCTTACACTTTGGATCCGTGGTGACTACGTAATTTCTGGTGCAACGCTTAACCGCTTCTTTGCATTACACGTAATTGCACTGCCATTGGTTATTGTTATCTTAGTATTTTTACACATTGTTGCACTACACGAAGTGGGTTCTAATAACCCTGATGGTATTGATAACAAACGTAAAAAAGGCACGGTTCCTGAAGAAGATAAGCCTAAATTTAAGTTCCATGAATACTACACTGATAAAAAAGATATTATTGATGCGATTCCGTTCCACCCTTATTACACAGTAAAAGATATTGTGGGCGTGGTTGGTTTCTTAATCTTGTTCTGTTGGGTTGTATTCTTTATGCCTGCTATGGGTGGTTTCTTTTTAGAGGCGCCAAACTTTGAAGCGGCGAACCCACTTAAAACACCGGAACATATATTCCCTGTTTGGTACTTCACGCCATTCTACGCAATCTTGCGCGCAATCCCTGATAAATTAATGGGTGTTGCAGCAATGGGTGCGTCAATCGTAGTACTTGCGTTATTACCTTGGATTGACCGTGGTTCAGTTCGCTCTGTTCGTTACCGTTGTGGTTTCCACAAATGGAACATTGCAGGCTTTGTTGTTACTTTTGTTCTTTTAGGTTGGGTTGGTGCTACACCACAAACTGACTTTAAAACGATTGTTTCGCAAGTTTGTACTGTGACTTACTTTATGTTCTTCGTACTGTTATTTGTTTACAGTAAGAATGAAAAAACTAAGCCATTGCCTGAGAGGTTAACGAAATGATGAAAAAACTAATAATTGGTTTATTCGCTTTATCAGTAAATATGTTACCTGCAATGGCGGCAGGCCCGTCAGTTCCTTTAATGGACGCGGGTAACGATATATCTGATCAGCCATCTTTGCAGCGCGGTGCTAAGTTGTTCATGAACTACTGTCTTGGTTGTCACCAAATGCAGTATCAGCGTTATGAACGTACTTTCCGTGATATTGGTATTCCAACGGAAGTTGGCCAAGAGCAGCTTATTTTTGATGGTTCAAAAGTCGGTAGCCATATCAAGAACTCAATGGCTAAAGATGATGCAGCAAAATGGTTTGGTGCGGCTCCGCCGGATTTAACCAATGTTGCACGTGTACGCGGAAGTGATTGGATTTACACGTACTTGAAATCATTTTACAAAGATGAGTCTCGCCCATTTGGTGTAAATAATACGTTATTTCCATCAGTAGGTATGCCACATGTTCTACAAGAACTTCAGGGTGTTCCTACTCCTATAACTGAAGAAGTAACTGTTGACGGTGTAACAACTGTACATATCACAGGTACTGAAACAGATGGTTCAGGTGAGATGAGTGTAGATGAGTATGACCAAGCAGTTCGTGATTTAACGAATTTCCTAGAGTACGTAGGTGAACCTACTCGACTTGAATCGGAAGCGCTAGGTATTAAGGTAATTGGGTTTTTAGTTATCCTGTTTATCTTGGCATTTATGCTTAAGAAAGAATACTGGAGAGATGTTCATTAATTTTGAACATATTTAAAGGTAATTTTGCAATAGGGGCTTAAGCCCCTATTGCTGTTTTAGTTATTTAATGGAGGTAGGCATGGCCGTAGCTGCCAATAAGCGCCCTGTAATGACCCTTTTCTCTGGGGCTAACTGTATGTATAGCCACCAAGTACGTATCGTACTTGCAGAAAAAGGTGTAAGTGTAGATATTCATTTGGCTGAAAAGGACAATCTGCCAGAAGCACTTCACGAAATTAACCCTTACGGTACAGTGCCAACACTGATAGACCGTGAGCTTGGTTTATATCAGGCAAATATCATCATGGAATACCTTGATGAACGTTTCCCTCATCCTCCACTAATGCCTGTTTACCCGGTAATGCGTGGTCGTAGCCGTTTAATGATGCACCGCATTGATACTGATTGGTACAGCTTAGCTGCCAAAATCAGCAATAACACATCAGATGCAGCACAAGCTCGTAAAGAGTTAACTGAGGCATTACTTGCAGTAGCTCCTATCTTTAGCGAAGCTCCTTACTTTATGAGTGAAGAGTTTAGCTTGGTAGATTGTTACTTAGCACCACTACTATGGCGTTTACCTGAGTTTGGTATTGAGCTTAATGGTGCAGGCTCTAAAGAGATTAAAGAGTACATGATCCGTTTATTCGAACGTGAGTCATTCCAAGCATCTTTAACTGAAGCTGAGCGTGAGATCCGTTTATAATGACGCCTAATCGTCCTTATTTATTACGTGCTTTTTTTGATTGGATAGTCGATAACGAATGTACGCCACATATTGTGGTGGACGCTGGTTTTGCGAATGTGCAAGTGCCTACGCAATTTGTGCAAGATGGACAAATTGTGCTTAACATTAGCCCATCAGCAGTAACACAGTTTTCGTTAGACCTAACCCAACTTAGTTTTAACGCGCGTTTTGGCGGTCAGCCAATGCAAGTTTATGTACCTTTAGGTGCTGTGCTTGCAATTTACGCTCGTGAAAACGGCGAAGGTACAGTCTTTACTGCAGACGAGTTTGTAGAGGACGAAGACGAGTTTGATACAGGGCTAGAAAGTGTTGATTCATCTGAGTATATAGATGAGACACCGCCAGAAAAACCTGAAAAGAAAAAAGGCTCACATTTACGTGTTATAAAATAATATGTAGATTACAAAAAAACCGCTTAAAAGCGGTTTTTTTATCGCTGTAATTTAGTGGCTTTTAATTAATATATTCAAATACCTTTACTACTCGCTCAACGCCCGACACATTACGTGCAATATCAACTGCACGATTAGCTTCATCTTGAGACACCAAGCCCATCAAATAAACCTCAGCGTTTTCTGTAACCACTTTAATGTTATTGCTACTAATATCTTTAGCTGCTAGTAACTGTGCTTTTACCTTTGAGGTAAGCCACGAATCATGAGTTTGAGTTGTTATACCAATATTTGAACCAATACGAAGTTGGTTATGAATTTTACGAATGCCGGCAATCGCTTCTACGGTTATTTGTGCTTCGTTTTTCATTTCCTGATTAGCAACTTGACCAACAAGCAAAACAATACCATTGACACTTATAGCGTTAACTCGAGCAGACTTTTCTAGGCGTTCAACTTCACTAATAGCAATGCTAGCTTTAATTTCTATATTGTTATCATCGATTTGAGAGCCTATAGTGCGACGGTCGTTTGCAGCGGTTACTGCACTGGCAGTGCCGGCTACAACAGCTGCAGCACAGCCTTGTAATAATACAACGGTACCTAAAATAATAAGGGAGCGTTTAAACATAATTTTCATCCTGCGGGAAAAGCGTTAAATCTATAAGTTCACTTAAACAATGTAAGTTAGTTAAATGCGACTCTATAATGCGGCTTGGACGTTTAGACGGTGTTCTTATTTCAACATCATTAGGGCCAAGTAAACCCACTAATTCACCACCATCGTCACCGACCATTACAATGACCTTCATATCGCGTGTAAGTGCAGCTTCAACGGCTGAAATTACCTGCTTTTCATTGCCATTAATTGCTAATACCAATAGTAAGTCACCTTGTTGAGCGAATGCACGGATTTGACGGGCAAATGTATCGTGATCATCACTGTGATTGTTCTGTCCAAGATTTATATTTTCTTGTGACAAAGCAATAGCAGGCAAGCAAGGACGCTCTGTTTCGTAGTGATTGACCAATATACCCGCTATATGTTGCGCAAGCATATGACAGTTAGCTGTCCCGCAACAAATTAACTTATTACCGTTAATAAGGCTTTGTGCAATTGTGAACGCGGCCGATTCAAGCGCACTGGGAAGGACCTCTCCAGCGGCTATTTGAACTTGAATACTTTCTGTGAAAATTTCTTTTATTGTGTCTTGCATAGCCTACCAATTCTTTTTAGTATTTTTAAAATACGTTTTTAAGCCAATTATATGTAGGAGATGATTCTCCGGTTATGGCTACATAGTCAATTCTTAATGCCTGATTTGTTAAGTTTTTAGCTGCTAAGTAATGATGAATACTACGTTTAAGCCGTGCTTGTTTTTGGGCGCTGAGCGCATAATTAGCACCACCTCGAGCATTGTTTTTGCGAAACTTCACTTCTACAAAAACAAGGGTGTTACCCTCTTTCATAATAATATCGAGCTCACCAAAGGGGCAGTAATAATTACGTTCTATAGGTTTTAAACCTTGCGCTACTAGGTATTTTTGCGCTTGTAGTTCGTAGTACTGACCTTTTTCACGACTATTTTGCCACAGCTCTTTAAACCACGACATGCCGCCCCCTTAATTTATCGTTTTTACACCGCTAGCCGACTGCATAAATAAGGGCACAGGGCGTTGTGTTTTTAACTGCACAGACTTAATTTGGCGATTAGTATATTGTGCCCAATCAAGTACGCGTTGTAGGTGCCCATTACTATTAACCGATAACTTACCGCTCAAACCGCTAAATTGATTGCCAGGCATTAAGCTCAACTGCCTAATATCGTTAATAACGAGTACTGCATCGTATGCCATGGCGAATAAGCGCTGGCTAATATCGGCTTGCTCGGGCCAAAGCAAATTATACTGCTCACGTAAGTTATGTTGTGTGATTTGTGAATTAAGCATCCAAGGTAATTCTGTGAAATACAGGCCGTCTAAATCGCCTTTGTCGGTTGAGTCAATTTGCTTACTGTGACTTTTTGAGCTCGCATACAGCGGAATTCGCTCTGAGAATGTACTCACATTTACATCAAGGTAGGGCTTAATTAAGCGTGTTTCTATTGCATCACCTAAAATATAAATTACATCAATATCACTGCGTGAGCGTGTTTCACTTTCAACTTCTTGCTTAAATAAGGCTTTTATTGTTTTTATACGCTCTTTAGATTGATCAACTTCTAATAAGCTACTAATCGTTTTTGGCATGTCTTGATTGTTTTCATAAAAACCAATTTGAGGTTTAGTCTCGCTGTAGCGTTGCCATTGCTGATTAAAAAAATCAACTAAGCGCTGGCCATTCGTATTTTCTGGAGCGAGTAGCATGGGTTTTTGGTATCCCATAGCTAGAAAATGCTCTAAAGCTTGTTCAACTTCGTGCTCTGGGTTTAGGGCAAAATAGTAGTGTTGGAGCGAAATAGTGTCTCCATCGAATGTATTTAAATGCAACGTAGGAATATTGATAAGCGTTTCAGCTGCCGTAAGCTTATCTATGTTCGCTTTAAGTAGTGGCCCAACTACAAAGTCAGGGTTAATTTGGTCAAGTTTTGCTGCAATGTCTGCAGTACTTAAATTTTCATCAATAAAAATAGCTTCATTAATATTTTGTTTATCTAATGCGGCTAAAGCTCCTGCTTTTAAAGCATCACCTAGGCGTTCGTTAGGACCTGATTGAGGGAATAACAAAACTAAGCGGTCAATATTCAAAGGTGCTAATTCAACAAAGTTTTCATCTTGTTTAGGTAACACGGCTCCAGCAGGGTGTCCCACGTAACGTCGTCGCCAGTTATTAATTGCTTGATCTAGCTCTACGCCACTACTGGCATATACTTGGTGATATAAAGCAAGATTTACCCAGCCTTGCTGAATAACTGAGCCACGGTTAAAACGCTCCAGCGCATAAGAAGAAAGCTGTTTTAGGTTATCCCATAACTGTTGGTCGAGTTGCGGTATATCAATATTATTTTTGTAGATGTTTCTGATGCTCTAAAAAAATAGGGAGCTGCTTTTTTAGGAAAGTTTTGTGAGGCGTAAATACTGGCTGTTAAAAACTGATGCCATGCAAAGTGTTCAGGTTGTGTCAGCTGCCCATCTAGCGATTGTAAAATAATCAAAGATTGGTCATTTTTATTTTGTTGCTTTTGCGCGTAGGCGATGTAAAGACGATTTTGAGTTTGATCAACACTCGCTGTTAATTCTAGGTCGCTACCAATTCGCTCTAATAATGGCCAGTTTTTTTCAGAAATAGCTGAATCACGTGCGCTATACAATAATTGTATTTTATCTGCACCTTCGCGATTTACGGCCAATTGATAGATAGACTGCGCATTAGTCGCTTGATTTTTTAGCGCATTAGCACTGCTGCTGAAGTTATCGCTTTTTTTAATTGGTTTTTCGGTTGTGCTACACGCCGATAACCCTGACAATATAATTAATAGACCAACTAGTTTAAGTCGCACAATGATTTCCCAATACGTTAACGCGATTTGCTTATATTACTGACTGACGCAGGAGACCTCAATGTTAAATGAGGAGAATTCACATAAAATTGGCACTCTTTACGTTGTTGCCACCCCAATTGGCAATTATGACGACTTAAGTCAGCGTGCCATCGCGACATTATCGCAGGTTGACTTAATCGCTGCTGAAGACACTCGCCATACAGGTAAGCTCCTTAGCCATTTTGGTATTAAGGCAAAAACATTTGCATTACATGATCACAACGAAAAACAAAAAGCTCAGCAAATTATCGATCAGCTTAATCAAGGATTAAATATTGCTTTAGTATCGGATGCAGGCACGCCACTCATAAGTGACCCTGGATATGCGGTTGTAAACTTATGTCGTGAGCAAGGGGCAAGCGTAACCCCAGTACCAGGTGCGTGCGCTGCTATAACCGCGGTGTGTTGTTCAGGGCTGCCTACCGACCGCTTTCAGTTTATTGGTTTTACACCGGCTAAAAGTAAGGCTCGCCAAGATTTTTTTATTGATGCGATTAACTCAAGTATTACCAGTATAATGTACGAAAGCACACACCGTATTATGGCAAGCCTAGACGATTTAGAAACTGCGCTTGGCAGTGAACAGCAGGTCGTATTTGCCAAAGAGCTAACTAAAACGTTCGAAACTTTTTTTAATGGCACAGTGAGTGAGCTAAGGCAGTTTTTAACAGATGATCCCACTAAGCAACGCGGCGAAATAGTCCTCATGCTGCCGGGCAAACCTAAGGTGGTAGACGACATTCCACCAGAGGCTCGTAAAATGTTGGCTCTACTTGAAAAAGAAATGCCAATGAAAAAAGCGTGCGGTGTTGTAGCTGAGTACTTTGGCATGAAAAAAAATGCACTATACAAAACAATTATTGAAGAAAAAGAGTAAATATTACTGCGCTTGGCTTTAGCGTCATGTATACTGCGCGCCGAGTCAGCCAAGATAATCGCTGCCTGTGACGAAAATGATCAGGGGGAGGAAAGTCCGGGCTCCACAGGGCAGAGTGCCAGCTAACGGCTGGGGGGCGTGAGCCCACGACAAGTGCAGCAGAGAGAAGACCGCCAACTTCGGTTGGTAAGGGTGAAAGGGTGCGGTAAGAGCGCACCGGGCCGCTAGTAATAGTCGGTTGCAAGGTAAACTCCACTCGGAGCAAGACCAAATAGGGTTCCTTATGGCGTGGCCCACGTTGGAACCGGGTAGGTTGCTTGAGCCATAGAGCGATTTATGGCCTAGACGAATGATTATCACTTTCTTCGGAAAGGACAAAACCCGGCTTATAGGCTGACTCACTCATTCAATAAAAAGCCCGCAGTTAACGCTGCGGGCTTTTTTGCATCTAAATTTTATTAACTTAAATAATATTCTTTCCTTGTTCAGGATCCCTTGACTGCTCTGCCTGTTCGCGTATTTCGTCAGTATCACTGCTTACATCGTTAAGTGTTTCGGTTTGCTCGTGGGTTTCTGGTGGTTTCTTTTCATTTAAACGCTCTTTTACTACTGAGCTTGAAAAGTCCTCGCCAGAGGCATTTAGTAAAATTCGTTCCCTGGCATCATCCGGCATACTAATATTTTGCTCAGTAAATTCATTAACTAGTTCACGCATAAGCTGAGAGCTTACTTTAAGTGGGCTATGCTGCTCGCTATTAACCCAAAAATATAAAATAAAGTTTATTGTTGATGAGCCTAAATTTTTTATAAGTACTTGTGCTGGGGGATCGCTTAATACGGCCGTTTGTTTGTTTGCTATATTTAGAGCAAGCGTTTGCGCGCTGCGTATGTCGTTATCGTAGCCTATACCTATTTCCACTTTACCGCGCATTTTGGGGTTGGCCGTTAAATTTTTGATGGTATTTTTATATACCGTAGCATTTGGAATTTGAATGTGATTACCATCGTAATCAACAAGCGTTGTGGCACGAGCCGTTACTTTTTTTATAACGCCTAAACGTCCATCTACTTCAATTACATCGTCTATTTTAAACGGGCGTTGTACACTTAAAAGTAAGCTTGCTATAAAATTTTCTGCGATGTCTCTAAAAGCAAAGCCTAATATTAAGCCTATTAAACCGGTCCCACTCATTATGGCTACCGCAAATTCAGTAAGCCCTGCTAAACGTAAAAACAGATATAGGCCTAATAAAATGACTAAAGTGCTAATTCCGCGCCTTACAACCAGCAAAACTAGCTTACTATCGGTTACTAAATTGATAGGTTTTATGAGCATGCGTGAAAGAGGGCCTGCTGTAAAATAGCTGATAGTGAGTAAGAGTAAACCTAACAACAAGGTGGGTAATATTTGCGCTGTAGCGTGAACTAATTGCATGCTTTGGTCATAAAAAAATTGCCACGAAAACACATTTCCTTCCATTACGGGGTTCAATGAGGGGGTACTGGCAGCCGATGGTACGTCTGATGCTATTGTAGGCATTGGGTTTCTTCCGTGTTTAGTTACTTTTACTTTAACAGCAAGTTTAATACCAAACACCTTTTTTAAGTTGGCAGTTATTTTGCTTCATTAAAGTACTAACTATAGTGAGATTAAGTATGAAAAAGCCAAAAAGAGGTCAACATGCAGAGCAACCAGCACATATTCCAATTAAGGGCTGGTGGGATATTGCTAAGCGTATTTTTGCGCGCATGAGCAAAGACAATTTATCTTTGGTTTCTGCCGGAGTTGCATTTTATGCGTTACTTGCTATTTTTCCAGCTATTGCTGCTTTGGTTTCTATATACGCTTACTTTGCTTCACCTGCAGAGATCAGTGAGCACCTTAGGCAGTTTACAACCTTAATACCAAATAGTTCGCGTGAGCTGATTTTATCGCAAATTTCAGAGCTCACGCAAAGCTCTCAGGCACGGCTAACTTTAGGGGCGTTAGGCACGCTATTACTCACTATTTGGAGTAGCTCTAAGGGAAGCCAAGCATTAATTACAGCTTGCAACATAAGTTATCATGAATATGAAAAACGTTCTTTCTTGAGGGCGCAGTTTGTTCGTTTTATGTTTTCGGTAGGTGCTATTTTAGTCGCTATTTTTGCGCTGTTGATTATAGGTATTTTGCCTATAGTACTAAATTTAGTAGGTCTCAAAGACAGTATTGATTTGTTAATTAAGGTCGTGTCGTGGCCAATACTAGCCCTTACGTTTAACTTTGCATTGGTGCTTTTATACCGTTACGCACCGCATAGAAAAGCGGCTAAATGGCGTTGGATAACGCTCGGCTCTGCTATTGCAACCGTATTTTGGATTATAGCATCTATTGGCTTTTCATTTTATGTATCGCGCTTTTCAAGTTATAACGAAACTTATGGATCCTTGGGTGGGGTGGTCATCATGCTAATGTGGTTATATATAAGCGCGTACATCGTCACCATGGGAGCCGTTATTAACGCAGAAACAGAGCAGCAAACGGCAAAAGACAGCACAATTGGACCAGAGAAAGAGCTAGGTGAACGCGGCGCGTATGTTGCTGATCACCTGGGTATCAAAAACGATTAATCAATCGTTACTCTGCTGCAATTATTGCTGTAAGTTGATCTTTAAATTCTTGTGCTGCAGGGCCTAATCTATCAACATCGTTACACATTAAATATAAGTTAAGAGGACGCGTAATGCCTTGCTCAAGGTTTAGTACCTTGAGTGTATGATCATTAATGAGATGAGTGACTTGATCAAACGGAAGCCACGCGTAACCTAGATTTTGGCTCACCATATCAATTGAATTACGTAAGTGGCTAACGGTCCAGCGCATATCTGCGCCTAACCACCCTTCGTCTTGGTTAGTGTGTGTTGCAGAATCGCGCACTACAATTTGTCGATGTTGTTTTAAATCTCGAAAGCTTAATTGTTCTTCATATTTGTTAAGTGGGTGATTTTTATGCGCTACGGCAATAAACTCAACATCTGTCAATTTGCTACAACTAATGCCATAAAGAGGAACTGATGAAATAGCTAAATCAACCACCGCATTGTTAAGTAATTCATTGGCGCCGGTTAGCACGCTTTCGATCAAATCGATTTTTAGTAATGGATAAAGCTCACTTGTTTTAGCAAGTGCTTGATACAAAATAGGCTGAGGGAATACTTCATCAACTGCTATTTTTAATGTACTTTCCACTCCTTCACTTAGTGTATTTGCAACAGATTCTATTTTATTCGCTTCTTCAATTAAAAACTCTGCACGGCGTAATATAAGTTTTCCACTTTCCGTTAAAAACGCTTTACGGCCTTTCACCTCAAGTAGTTTTATTTGCAAAGCGGCTTCGAGTTTTTGCACTGCATGATGAACCGTTGACTGGCTTTTAAATACCGCGGCACTGGCGCCAGCAAAACCACCATGTTCTACCACGGCTTTAAACATCCGCCATTGATCTAATGTGGGTTTTGCCATTTGAAATCCTGTTAGAAATTTATTTGCTTCTTGGACTTGACCGTATAGACGCATTTTTAATTGCATAACAGAAATAGATTAATTTATGTTTTAACCCAGCCCTAACAAAATTCATTAATCACGGTAAGTTTACTTTGAAAGAATTACCTTTTTCTCAGCAATAAGATCCATAAAATCGCTTTTATTTAAAGGCTTGGAAAATAAGTAACCTTGCCCATAATCACAACCAGCCTCAGTTAGTAGCTGGTATTGTAATGGTGTTTCAATGCCTTCTGCTATTACTTTTAAACCAAGCTGGTGAGCCATTACAATTATTGCTTCACACAACGATAGTTCTTGGCTATCAGCTTGAATATTATCAACAA
This sequence comes from Pseudoalteromonas sp. BSi20480, assembly GCF_000241365.1. Lineage (NCBI taxonomy): Bacteria > Pseudomonadati > Pseudomonadota > Gammaproteobacteria > Alteromonadales > Pseudoalteromonadaceae > Pseudoalteromonas > Pseudoalteromonas sp. BSi20480. The sequence continues at coordinate 102,680 of NZ_BADX01000099.1, forward strand.
AGCGTTTATCAATCTTTAAGTAGTCAGTATCCATTTCCTGCAAGTAGGCAAGCGATGAGTAGCCTGTACCAAAATCGTCAAGCGCCAGTTGCATCCCTGATTTCACAATTTGCTTGAGGCGCTTTTGCGTCAGTTCCTCAGGGTTAACCATTAAGCCTTCTGTTATTTCAGCAACAATAGAAGAGGGGGAAATTTTAGCGGCATCAAGCATGGCATACCAATCATCAATACCACTATTAGCAGTAGATAATTGTACAGGGGAGACGTTTACACTTATTTGAAAATCGTCATCAGTAAATTTTTTTATATCGGTGAGTGTTTCTATTGCTTGGGAAAATACAAATTGGCCAATGGCATTAATTTGCCTTGTTTCTTCAGCAAGAGGAATAAACGCAATAGGGCTTATTAACCCTTTTTGTGGATGTTGCCAGCGTATTAAGCCTTCAGCCTTGTGTATATGTAAACCGTTTAGCGACACTATAGGCTGATAAAATAATTCGAACTGGTTATATTCTATTGCACAGCGTAAGTCTTTGAGTAATAACATACGAGCTTGTGCTTGCTCTCTCATATCACGAGAGAAAAATTCAAAGCCATTACGGCCATTATTTTTAGCCTTATACATTGCCTGATCGGCTGCTTTTAATAGCTGCTCGGTATTTTCACCATCTTCGGGCGCACAGGCTATACCCATGCTGGCACTTATAAATACTTCTTCATTTTCAACATGTATCGCAGACGATAAGCTTTGTAAAATATTGCTAGCAATCTGGTTTATATGGCGAGTACTTTTAATATGATTAAAAACAATAACAAATTCATCACCACCAATACGCGCAACAAATTTGGCATTTTTAGCTGAATTTACAATACGCTGCGACACCACTTTTAATAGGTTGTCTCCATAGTGGTGGCCTAAAGTATCATTAATATCTTTAAAATGATCAATATCTAAAAGACATCACTACAAAGCTTTCATTATTTGAATTAGAAAACTGTTTATTTAGTCGTATTTTAAGCTCTAATCGATTTGGTAAATCGGTCAAATGATCGAAGTGAGCTTGTCGCCAAATGGTTTTATTTGCTTGTATTTTTTCAGTTAAATCAGTAAAGATAGCTATTCGGCGTGCAGGTTTGTTATTTTCATCGTAAACAGTGTCTATATTTAGCCACTCAGTAAATAGTACCCCATTTTTTTACGGTTTATAATTTCGCCTTGCCAGCGACCAGTGGCATTTATTGATGCCCTAAATTTTTTCATAAAACTCTTTTGAGTGCTCACCTGAAGAAAGTATGCGGGTAGAGTGGCCAATTACTTCGTCTTTAGAATATTGTGTTGTTTCACAAAAGGCAGGATTTACATCAAAAATAATACCGTTGGCATCTGTAATTGCCATACTTTCGCTACTGTTACCATAAACAAGAGACGCTAAGTGAAGCGAGTCTTCATTTACTTTGCGTTGGCTAATATCACGAAGCACAAGTATTAGCTCATCACTTTTTTCAAGATGATTTATGTTCGCCTCAAAATAGTGATCCGCCACACCTGTACTGATTTTAAAATCAAAAGTGATGACGTCTTCGCGGTTGGATGCTTCACTCAAAATTTGTTCAGTGATATCTTTTGGTAATATGTCTAATAAGTTTTCAGGCAGTTTACTGCTTGCGGCAAATAGCGGGATAATGGTGCCGCTAACGTTAAGTATAGTACCCGTATTGTTGAATCTAAGGTACATATCGGGGAGAGCATTTAGTAACCCTGTCAACTCGTCGTGTTTGTTTTTTAAATCGGCTTCTGTTTGCAAACGTGTTTCAGCCATGGCTTCAAAGCGCGTATACAAAGCTGATAATTCAGGACTATTAGGTTTTATTTTATGAGCGGGCATATTGCCTTGTGCTAATAGGTCGGTTGCTTGGGAGAGTTTTTCAATAGGGTAAAAAATACTTTTTTATTTAAATAGTGGCCAATAAAAGACA